>DASWCX010000170.1:0-1657 GCA_036395815.1 Actinomycetota bacterium
GGCTTCGGTTCGAGCTCGAGCGAGCACGAGTTGATGCAGTAGCGCTTGCCGGTCGGAGCCGGGCCGTCGTCGAACACGTGCCCGAGGTGCGAGCCGCACTTGGCGCAAGTCGCCTCGATCCGGTTCATGAAGTGGCTGAAGTCGTGATGCAGCTCGACGTTGCCCTGCTCGACCGGATCCCAGAAGCTCGGCCATCCCGTGCCGGACTCGAATTTCGTGTCCGAGCTGAAGAGGTCGGCGCCGCAGGCGGCGCACTGGTACACGCCGGGGCGGTGATCGTCCCAGTACGCTCCGGTGAAGGCGGGCTCGGTGCCCTTCTCTCGAAGGACCCGGTACTGCTCGGGCGTCAGCCGCTGCCGCCACTCGTCTTCGGTCCTGATGACCTCGGGGCTCATCCGATCCTCCTCCTGCGGGCTCGCTGCCCGCCACAGCTTCCAACACCGGACCCATCCCGGCCGTTCCCGACACGCCGCCTGTGCTCGAACCGCCTCCGACCTGCTACGCTTCATCGTACGGGCGGTCAGATCCGCCCCGTGAGGGTTCACTTCCGCAGTTCCTCCTGTTGGACGGTTCGGCAGCCAGGGAAGAGAGGCCTCGCCGGATCGTTCGCGGCCGCGGAGGCCGCAGGAGGAGTCACCGTATGCCCACGCACACCTTCCCCGACCTCGGCGTGTCCACGCCCGTGGCCGAGGCGCTCTCCCGGCGCGGGTTCACCACGCCGTTCCCCATCCAGACACTGGTCATGGGCGACGCCCTGGCCGGGCGCGACGTCCTGGCCCGATCCAGGACCGGGTCGGGCAAGACGCTCGCGTTCGCCGTTCCCATCGTGGAGCGGCTGACCCGGGACGGCGCCCGACCCTCGGCGCTGGTCCTGGTCCCCACCCGTGAGCTGGCCTCGCAAGTGGTCGAGGAGTTCGAAGGCATCGCCCAGGCCCGCGGGCTCCGGGTGGCGGCGGCGTACGGCGGGATCAGCATCCGCGAGCAGGGTCGCGAGGTCTCGCGGGCCGACGTCCTGGTGGCCACGCCGGGCAGGCTCGAGGACCTGGCCACGCGCCACCTGGTCAAGCTCGACCAGGTGAGGATCCTCATCCTGGACGAGGCCGACCGCATGCTGGACATGGGGTTCCAGCCGCAGGTCGACAAGCTCGTCCGGCGCATCCCGAAGGACCGGCAGACCATGTTCTTCTCGGCCACGCTCGACGGCGAGGTCGGGCGCCTCGCCGCCGCCTACACCCGGGACCCGGTGCGGCACGAGGTGGAGGCCCCCAGGCAGACGGTCGAGGAGGCGGAGCACCGGTTCGTCCCGGTGACCACGGCCGACAAGCTCGATACCCTGGCCGGCCTGCTGAAGGCCGAGCCTGGCCTGGCGCTGGTGTTCGTCCGGACCAAGCGAGGTGCGGACCGCCTTGCCGCGAGGCTGAAGGACAAGGGGATCTCCGCGGCTGCCATGCACGGGGACCTGTCGCAGGGACAGCGGGAGCGGGCCCTGGCCCGGTTCGAGGCCGGCAAGGTCACCACGCTGGTGGCGACCGACGTGGCCGCCCGCGGTCTGGACGTTCAGAACATCGCCCACGTCATCAACTACGATCCGCCCGCCGAGGACAAGGACTACGTGCACCGGGTGGGTCGAACCGCCCGGGCTGGGAAGTCGGGCACC
>DASWCX010000171.1:0-1649 GCA_036395815.1 Actinomycetota bacterium
CCGGCCGCCCACCCTCTGGGTGGGGCTGTCCGGAGTGACCAGCTCGGGGAACTCCTCCTCCAAGCGCCTGAGCTCGCCCATGAGCTCGTCGTACTCGGCGTCGGAGATTTCGGGGTCCGAGAGGACGTGATACCGGTACTCGTGGTAGTGAAGCTGCTCGCTGAGCTCCTCCACGCGGAGCTTGGCATCCGAGCGCCTTCGCTCCTCCCGCTCGTGTCGCTCTTCCGGCTCCGCGGTTTTCGCTGCTCGGCCCATCGGGGTCAGGCGGCGAGCTCGAGGGCCCCGGCCACCCCGATGTGCTCACCGCGAACCAGCAGCGCGCCGTGCACGCCGGGAACCCGCCGAAGGTATCCGAGGGCTGCTCGGAACGAGTCGGGCTTGGTGAGGATGGCGGTCGCCGCGGCTGCAGCCCCGTCGGCGAGGATGCAGGACCGCGCCACCACCACCAGCCCCTCCGCCATCTCGGGGTCCCGCTGCGCCGGATCAAGGCTGGAGAAGATGCCCTGCGGTCCGAGGTCGGGCTTGATCACCAGCGCCATACCTTGCCCTGCACCTCCGCGCAAGCCGAGGCGGGCCCGCTTGCTCGACACGACGTAATGGTCGGCGCCGCAGGTGACGATGACCTCGGCCAGCTCAGAGGCAAGCTTCCGTCCCACGAACTCCGTGAGCGCGCCCCGGAACGCGAACATCGGCCCCACCCCGGTTAGCCCGGTCTGCGCGGCCATCTGCCGAACGATCTCCGGAGCGTCCTCAGGGACCGACAGCGGCCGCTTGGTGGTTTGGAACCCGGGATGCCGGATGGCATAGGCCTGGATCTGCTCCCAGAACTGCATGCCGGCGGCCCGGGCTTCCTCGTACAGCTCCTCCGGGCCGCTGATCCGAAGGACCATGTCCTGCACCGGCACCTCGAAATGGTGGGTCCGTCTCTTGAGCAGTCGCATCGATGCGAAAGGCTACACGCTCGCACCGACGCCAGACGGCGCCGGTCAGGTGGCGAAGTTACCGAAGCGCTTCCCGGATTCTGCCGCCACCCAGGACCTCGTTCCTCTGGTAGAAGACGACGCTCTGGCCCGGAGCCACCGCGCGCTCGGGCCTTCGAAACTCCACCCGGACCTCCTCGCCCAACCGCTCGACCACCGCGGGAACTCCGTCACCCTTGTATCGGATCCGCACATCGGCCTCGAAGGGACCGGTGGCCGGCGGGTGGCCAGCCACCCAGGACACGTGATCGGCCACCAGACCTCGTCGGCCCAGCAATTCTCCAGGCCCCACCATCACACGGTTCGCCGCCCCGTCCATGTCCACGACATAGGCCCGCTCCCCGGTGGAGACCCCCAGGCCCCGGCGCTGTCCGATGGTGAAGCGGAACGTGCCGTCGTGGTGGGCGATGGTGCGCCCGCGCGGGTCGACCACCTCGCCGGGTCGAACCAGGTCGGGAGCGTGCCGAGCCAGGAACGCGCCGTGGTCGGCGCCGGGGACGAAGCACACTTCCTGGGAGTCGGGCTTGCCGGCCACGGGGAGGCCGAGGCGCATGGCGTGCGCCCGCGTCTCCGCTTTTTCCTGTCCACCCACTGGGAAGAGGCTCCGGGCGAGCTGGTCCTGGCCGAGCATGTGGAGGAGATAGGATTGGTCCTTCGATCGGTCAACGC
>DASWCX010000172.1:0-1896 GCA_036395815.1 Actinomycetota bacterium
GCCGCCAGCGCCTTCTTCACCCTGACCGGCTTCCACGGAGCGCACGTGACCGTGGGGATCCTGATGCTGCTGTCGCTGTTCGGGATGTCGCTCGACGGGCGATTACCACCGGAGCGAGCCGAGGTGGTCGAGCTGATCGGGCTGTACTGGCACTTCGTCGACATCGTGTGGATCGTGATCTTCACCGTGGTCTATCTGATCCCGGCCAAATGAGCGAGGCGGCAGGGGAGGGCGAGCGGGAAGCGTGGACACCAGCGAGAGCCTGAGGGAGACGGCCGCCACCGAGCCGGAGGCGGTCCTGCGCGAACCGGAGCTTGCCGTTCACCCCGGTCCCCGGCAGTACGTCGTGGTGGCGGTGGTGCTGGCCGCGCTCACCGCGCTCGAGGTGGCCGTCTACTACACGGACATCCCCCACCCCTTGCTGGTCAGCCTGCTCACGTTCTTCGCCTTCTGGAAGTTCGTGCTGGTCGTCCTGTGGTTCATGCACCTTCGGTTCGACAGCGTGATCTTCCGCCGGTTGTTCATCACCGGACTGTCGCTGGCGTTCGGCGTCTATCTGATCGTCCTGTTCACCTTCCGGGTGTTCATCCGGAGCTAGCGGCGATGACGCTGCCACCCTTCGCGCTCCATCCCGAGGTCATCCTGCTGGTGGCCGCGTTGGCGTGGGGCTACGCGTGGGCCCTGGCCCGGCTCGGTCCTGATCACGCCCCGGCCGGCGAGCGGCCGGCCACCCGCGGACAGGTCACCGCCTACGGCCTCGGGGTGCTCACCATCGCTGTGGCCGCGCTGTGGCCGATCCACGACCTCTCGGAGCGGTACCTGTTCAGCGTGCACATGTTCCAGCACATGCTCATCTCGCTGGTGGCCCCGCCGCTGCTGCTGTTCGGGATGCCGGCGTGGCTGCTCCGGCTGTTGCTGCGGCCGCGATGGGTCCACGCGATGGTTCGGCGGGCCACCCGGCCCTTCGTCGCCCTGGTCCTGTTCAACTCCGTGATCCTGCTGACGCACTGGCCGGCCTGGGTGAACCTCACGCTGCACAGCGAGCCGTTCCACCTCCTCTCCCACACGATGCTGTTCGTGTCGGCGTCGTGCATGTGGTGGCCGGTGCTGTCGCCGCTCCCGGAGATGCCGACGCTCTCCTACCCCGCGAGGATGCTGTACCTGTTCCTCCAGTCGATCGTGCCCACGGTCCCGGCTTCGTTCCTCACGTTCGGCAGCACCCCCCTGTACCACCTCTACACGACGGTCCCGCGGATCTGGGGCATCGACGCCGTCACCGACCAGCGGATCGCCGGGCTGGAGATGAAGATCCTCGGCGGGTTCATCCTGTGGGGCGCCATCGCGGTGATCTTCTTCAAGTGGTACGGGCAGGAGCAAAAGACGGAGGGCTGGGACGCCCTCGAGTGGGGTCGGGTCGAACGCGAGCTTCGGCCGGAGGCTCCGGGCCGGACGAAGGCGACCCGGTGAGCGACGAGGCCCCCCGGCGAGGGCCGGTCCTGCCCCCGATCGCGTACCCCGTGCTGGGCCTGGTCTTCGGCGGCATCCTCGTGTACAGCTTCTCCCGGGTGCTCCTGGCGGTGAAGAAGGACTGGGCCCCGGCCATCGGGCTGCTGATGGCGCTCAACGTCTTGGTCGGCGCGGCCCTGGTGGCCTACGGGTCGAGGGTGCGGCGGCGGCCGGCTTCGTTCCCCCTGCTGGTGGCGGCGGCGGCCGGGGTGATCGGGATCGGCGTGCTGGCTCTCAACCTCAACGAGCAGCCGGTGGCGAAGGCTCAGGGAGGAGGGCCGGGCGTGGTCTCGGTCGCCCTGGCCGCGCAGAACATCGCGTTCGACAAGAAGGACCTGACGATGCCGGCGGGGGCCAAGGTGACGCTCTCGTTCGACAACAAGGATTCCG
>DASWCX010000173.1:0-3398 GCA_036395815.1 Actinomycetota bacterium
AGATCCGGGCCGGGGCCGCCGACCGGGTGGTGGTGGTGGGCGCCGAGGTGCTCTCCCGGGTGCTCGACATGACGGACCGGACCACGTGCGTGCTGTTCGGCGACGGAGCGGGTGCGGTGGTGCTGGAGCCTGACGACGAGCCCGGCCTGATCGAATCCCGGCTCGCGCTGGACGGTACCCAGGCCCATCTGCTCACCATCCCCGCCGGCGGGACCGAGGAGCCCACCACGGAGGAGGCGGTCCGCGAGCTTCGGACCAAGATCCACATGTCCGACGGCCAGGCCGTGTTCCGCCAGGCCGTGGTGGCGATGGCCGAGGCGTGCCGGGAGCTGCTGGACAAAGCCGGCCTGGCGGCGTCGGACCTGGACGCGGTGATCGCCCACCAGGCGAATGCACGGATCATCGCGGCGGTCGGCAAGCGGCTGGGCATCGAGCCGGCCAAGCTCTACCTCGATATCGCGGAGGTGGGGAACACCTCGGCCGCCTCGATCCCCATCGCCATGGACCGGGCGTGGCGAGCGGGCCGGCTTCACCCGGGCGACCTGGTGCTGACCACGGCGTTCGGGGCCGGGATGGCCTGGGGCGCGAACCTCCTTCGATGGACGGCCCCCCTTCCCGAGGCGGCCCGTGCCTGAATCCGGTGCTCGAGCGGGGACGGCAGGCACGGGGGCCACCGTGGCGCTGGTCACGGGAGCCTCTCGCGGGATCGGCCGTGCCGCGTCCCTGGCCCTCGGCCGGGCCGGACTCGCGGTGGCCGTGGGGTACCGGTCGGACGAGGATTCGGCGGAAGAGACGGTGGCGAAGGTCCGGGCGGAGGGAGCGCAGGCGCTGGCCGTGCACGTGGACGTCACCGACGAGGACTCGGTGGAGGACGCCTTCCGGACGGTTGAGGCCGAGCTTGGGCGCGTTCGGGTGCTGGTGAACAACGCCGGCTTCATCAAGGACGGGCTGGCGGTGCGCTATTCCACGGAGAAC
Organism: Actinomycetota bacterium; assembly: GCA_036395815.1. Taxonomy (GTDB): domain Bacteria; phylum Actinomycetota; class UBA4738; order UBA4738; family UBA4738; genus DASWCX01. Next base: position 976 of record DASWCX010000173.1, read on the forward strand.
TGGGACGCCACGGTGGACACCAACCTCCGGGGAGCGTTCCTGTGCACCCGTCGGGCGCTCCCCTCGATGCTGAAGGCCAGGTGGGGCCGGATCGTGAACGTGGCCTCGATCGCTGCCCTTCGCGGAAACACCGGCCAGTCCGCGTATTCGGCGTCGAAGGCCGGGCTGGTCGGATTCACCAGATCGCTGGCCCGGGAGGTCGGGAGCCGCGGCATCACGGTGAACGCCATCTGCCCGGGGTTCGTCGACACGAACATGACGGCGGCGACCGGCGAGGAGATCCGGCAGCGGTACGTCGAGATGACCCCGGCCGGACGGTTCGGCACCGCGGACGAGATCGCCGCCGTCATCGCGTTCGTGGCGGGCTCGGAGGCCTCGTACGTGAACGGCGCCGTGATCGCGGTGGACGGAGGGCTCTCGGCCTGAGACCCTGACGTTTCGGACGCCGCCCGGTGGAACCCGGTGGCGGGGATGAACACAAGGAGGCGAGCGTGGAAACCGGCGAGATCGAAGAGCGGGTCCGGAAGATCCTGGCGGAGAACCTGTCGGTGCCCGAGGACGACGTGACGACGGACTCCCGGTTCCAGGAGGACCTCGACGCCGACTCTCTCGACCTGGTCGAGGCCGTGCTGGCCCTCGAGGAGGAGTTCGGCGTGTCCATCCCCGAGGAGGAGATGGAGGGCGTGAAGACCGTCGGTGAGGCCGTGAACCTGGTGGCGGCCAAGCTGGAGGGCTGAGGCTGGTGGGAGGAACGGGCGCGATGGCAGGGACCGGCGGCAGGCGCCGGGTGGTCGTCACCGGCATCGGCCCGGTCTCTCCGATCGGGGTCGGCCGGAACGCCTTCTGGGAGTCGCTGCTGGCCGGGCGGGGCGGGGTGCGAAGGATCCAGCGGTTCGATCCTTCGGACCTCCCCGTGCAGATCGCCGGCGAGGTGACCGACTTCGATCCGACGGAGTTCCTGACGCAGAAGGAGGTCCGCCGGACCGACCGGGCCGTCCACTTCGCCGTGGCCGCCGCCCGGCTCGCCTGGGCGGACGCCGGCGAGCCGGAGGTGGACCATGCAAGGACCGGGGTGATGTTCTCCACCGGGATCGGCGGCCTGGAGAGCCTGCTCGCCCAGCACAAGGTGTTCCTGGAGCGGGGGGCCGACCGGGTCAGCCCGTTCATGGTCCCCATGCTGATGCCGAACGCGGCGGCCGGCCAGGTGGCCATGCACTTCGGCTTCACCGGGCCGAACGAGTGCATCACCACCGCCTGCGCGGCCGGGGCTCACGCCGTGGGCGAGGGGTATCGGGTGATCCGCAACGGGCTGGCCGACGTGTGCATCGCCGGGGGCACCGAGGCCTCGACGCTGCCTCTGTGCATCGCGGGGTTCGCCCAGATGCAGGCGCTGTCGCGCAACCGCGATCCCTCCCGAGCATCCCGGCCGTTCGACGCGAACCGCGACGGGTTCGTGCTCTCCGAGGGTGCGGGGGCCCTGGTCCTGGAGGACGCGGAGCGGGCCGTGGCCCGAGGGGCGACGATCCACGCGGAGGTCGCCGGGTACGGAGCTTCGGCGGACGCGTACCACATCACGGCCCCGGAGCCCGAGGGTCTGGGGGCCATCCAGGCCATGCAGGCCGCCCTGCGCGACGCCGGGGAGCAGCCCGAGGCGGTCGGGTACATCAACGCGCACGGGACCTCGACGCAGCTGAACGACGTCGCCGAGACCAGAGCGATCAAGAAGGCCCTGGGCGACCACGCGTACCGCATGGCGGTGTCCTCGACCAAGTCGATGACCGGCCATATGCTGGGAGCGGCCGGGGCGATCGAAGCCGGCGTGGCCGCCCTGGCCCTCGAGCACGGGGTGATCCCCCCGACCATCAATTACGAGACGCCCGACGAGGACTGCGATCTCGACTACGTTCCGAACGAGAATCGCGAGGAGGACATCGAGCTGGCCATGTCGAATTCGTTCGGATTCGGCGGCCAGAACGCGGTGCTGGTCCTCCGGCGCTGGACCGCGTGAGCCGCGCGGTCAGCCTTGCCTTCTGAGCACGCCGAGCACCTCGTCGGCGTAGCGCTCGAGTTTCACCGGGCCCACGCCGTCGATGGCGGCGAGGTCGGCCCAGTCCTTCGGCTTTCGGGTGGCGATCTCCTCGAGCACGCTGTCGTGGAACACCACGTACGCGGGGACGCCGGTGGCCCGGGCCCGCTCCAGCCGCCACTTCTTCAGTGCGGTCAGGACGGCCCCGCCCTCGGCCCGTCGATCCGGGCGAGTCCGCGGCGGCGCCGGCTCGGCCAGGCCCGAGGCGGCCGCGGCGACCTCCTTGAGGAACCGGCTCGGCTTGCGCCCGGCGAACGACCACGTGAGCGCCAGGTGCGTTCGGGCCCGGGTCATGCCGACGTAGAGGAGCCGGCGCTCCTCGGCGAGGGCCTCGTCC
>DASWCX010000174.1:0-3291 GCA_036395815.1 Actinomycetota bacterium
CGAGCCAGATCAGGCCGCTGTCGCCGCCCGCCGCGGCCGGCGACGGGGACGGGACCGCCGGCCCGACGGCCGTCGGGAGCGGGGAGACCGTCGGGGACGGAGGCGGGGTGGGACTGGGAGCGACCCCGGCCACCCGGACCCGCACCCCTTTCGTCCGGACGATGTCGATCCCGTCGGTGACCTCGGCCTGCAACCGGTAGGTCCCGGTGAAGACGTCGGGCACGGTCCAGGCGATCCTGGTCGAGCCGGTTCGGTAGGTCCGGGGCCGGGTGGCCTGGACGTCTCCCGATCCCGAATGCAGGACCAGGCGAACCACGGAGGCCTCCGGGATGGAGATCGTGGCGTGACGGGTCTGGCCGCTCGAAGCCGAATGGCCTGCTCGCAGCCTCCCCGCATCGATGTAGGAGGGCGGGGCCTCCGCGTGGCGAACGAGCAGCCTCGTGCCGCCCGTCAGGAGCCAGGGCCCCGGCCCCAGGCTCCGGCCCTCCACGTCCACCGAGCCCGTGGGCGCCACCACCACCGACCGCAGCCCGAGGGCCACCCCGACCCGGATGGTCGCGGGCTCCCGGTACGCCACCGGCTTCAGCCCCCCGTAGTAGTCGGCCAGGATGTCCCGGTAGGAGAGGCCACGGGCGGCCTTCCCCTCGGCACCCCACTGGACCATGCCGACGCCGTGGCCCCATCCTCGCCCGGTGAGCGTCATGGTGCCGCCGTTGGAGGTGAGGTCGAACCATCGCGAGGGAACCGTTTGGGGCAGCCGGGCGCCACCGTCAACGGTCGGATAGGTGTCCGGATCGAGGCAATGGGCCAACGAGTTCAGGTCGATCCGGAACTCGACCACGTCGAGCGTCTTCGATGTCCCCGTGCCCGTGACCACGATGCTGTCGCCGGTCCGCCGGATCCCGGTGATCGCGGTGCCCGAAGGCCAGTCGCCGGCCTCGGCCATGAACCGGGCGACGTCGCCGAAGGGCAGGCTGGTCCGCCAGTGCGACAGGGGCGACGCGCCGTCGTCGTGCTCCGTCACCGGACGGAGATAGGGGAGGGGCGCCCCGCCGAAGATCTCGTCGTTGCCGTGGGTCTGGCCGTTCGACGTGGAGAAGAACATCGTGTTCGCCGGCTTGCCTTGGTACAGGAGGGCCTGGCCCGCCGTCCGGGCGACGGCCTTGCGCCATCGGTCTCCGTACGGGCCGTCCGAAACGCCGAGCCCCCGGTACACCTGGCACTGGTCGGTGGCGCAGAGCTGATAGCCCAGGCGCTGACCCGTCTCGTCGGGCGAAAAGTGCGAGAGCGCGTAGGTCCGGGCCGCCACGACCTGGGCCTCGAGCGCCTGCATCGGCCAGGTCATCGGGACCTCGGCGATGCCCTTCAGGTAGTCCTCGAACGGCAGCTCGCCCACGACGAACAGGGTCCCGTCGGTGTCCTTGCCGACCTCGATGGTCCCCTCGAACCGGGCGTGGAGGAGCCGCTCCACGGGATCCCGGCACGGCGACGGCACGCTCGGATAGGTGCCGTGCAGGAGGATGCTCGATCCCGGGGTCGCCACGAACGTGATCCGGGTCAGCGGCTTCGTTGCGGGAACAGCGAACGGGCGCGGGGTCGCGATGGACGGCCCCGCCGAGACGCCGGCCGTCAGGGCTAGGGCGCCAACGGCGAAGACGAACGTGCGGGAAGGACGGGCTGGCACGGCATCCTCACGCTAGCAGGCAGCGGGAGGTGCGCAAGGGGGTTCGGGCGAAGAGTTCCCGCGCCGACGGCGCCCGGTCAGATGGCGTGCAGCGTCTTCAGCTCCGTGGTCAGCAGGTCCCGGTTCACCGGTCCGGACCAAGACCAGACCTGCTTCCCCTGCTGGTCGAAGACCAGGGTGACCGGCTGGCCGAGGAACCCGAGCCCGTCGCGGATGGCGCCGGAGGGATCGAACACGCTCGGGTAGACCCACCCGTACTTGTGGATGAAGGCCCTGGCGGGCGTCACCTTGTCCAGGATGTCCACGCCCGGGAACTGGACCTTCCCCCGGGTTGCGCGGGCCACCGCAGCCAGCTCGGGCGCCTCGGCCGTGCACGGGCCGCACCACGAGGCCCACACGTTCACCACCACCGGCTTCCCGTGGAGCTGTGAGATCAGCCGGCGAAACGTGGCCAGGTCGAAGGTGGGCAACTGATCGGGCCGGGACGGAAGGAGCTGCCCATCCGAGCTCGCCGGCGTGTCCGGAGTCTGCCCCCCGCACGCCGCGGCCGCCAGCGAGAGGACGACGCTCAGGACGAGGAGGATCACGAGGGGGCGACGGGTCCGCATCTGGCTCTCATTGTCCCAGCGGGCAGGCGAAATCGGGCCGGTCGCGTCGGTCGGCCGTTCGGCGGGACGGCCGGGCGGCGATGCTACCCTGCCGTCGATGGCCGGTACCCTGGACGCCAGCACTCTCCGGCGGTCGATGGACCTGTTCGCCGAGGCGCTCAGGCAGCACCGCGAGGAGATCGACTCCCTGAACGTGTTCCCCGTCCCCGACGGGGACACGGGGACGAACATGCTCCTGACCCAGGAGGCGGTCGTCTCGGAGCTGGCGTCGTTGGACGGGCGGACGGACCTTCGGACCCTCGGCGACGCCATCTCGCGAGCGTCGCTCATGGGGGCGCGGGGCAACTCCGGAGTGATCCTGTCGCAGGTGCTTCGGGGACTGTGCGAGCGGCTTCCCGACGACGGCCTCGTTGATCCGAAGGAGCTGGCCGGCGCGATCGGTCACGCGTCGCACGAGGCCGACCGGGCGGTCGCCATGCCCCAGGACGGGACGGTTCTCTCGGTGCTCCGTGACGCCGCCGGGGCCGCGGCCGACGCGGCGGGAGACGGCGCCGGCGTTCCCGATGTGGTGGAGGCCGTCCTGGAGCGGGCCCGGCGCTCGCTCGCGAAGACCAGGGAGGTCCTCCCCGAGCTGCGCCGGGCCGGGGTGGTGGACGCCGGCGGGAAGGGCCTGGTGCTGCTGTTCGACGCGCTGCGGGCGGCGCTGGTCGGCGCGGCCCTGACCGAACCGGTCGGGCCGCTCGGCCCCGTCGGGATCTCCACCGAGTCCGAGGCGGGGGCTGAGCCAGACCAGGACTTCGGGTTCGAGGTCCAATACCTGCTCGAGGCCGAGCAGGCGGCCGTGGGGCCCCTTCGCGAGGCCCTGGCAGGGATCGGCGACTCCCTGGTGGTGGTGGGCGGCGGGGGGCTGTACAACGTCCACGTCCACACGGATTCCCCCGACCGCGCCGTCGCGCTGGGAGGGGAAGCCGGGCGGCTCCGGGAACGGTCGGTGGTCTC
>DASWCX010000175.1:0-1702 GCA_036395815.1 Actinomycetota bacterium
GCGTTCCTCCGCCGCCGTTCAGCGCGAACCAGGCGATCACCGCGCCCGCGACGACCACAACCGCCGCGCCCGCCAGGACCAGCGCTCTCCCGGGTCGGCGCGGACGGGCCGGAGCCCCGTCGCCCGGGGGAGGGCGCGACGGCGGGGCCTCAGGAGCGGGCCGGGCCTTCCCTCCCGCCCCCGGGGGTGGTGGTGTGCTCGGCCGGGCCACCGGCGCGGGCGGGGCCACGGGCGGCGCCTCGGCCGTCGCTCCGGTATCCGGGGGGGAGGTTCCCGGGGATGCCGGCATCTCCAGTGGGGCGTCCGTCGGACGTGCGGACCCGATTCCAGGAAACGGAGGCGGCGGCGGGGCGGCGACCGGCCGTTCGGGAGTGCGGCCGGCGGGCCGCACGACGGGAACTCCCCAAGCCCCGAGGGCCTCGCGCATGGCGGCCACGAACTCCAGGCACGACGCGAACCTGTCGCCGGGGCTCTTGGCCAGGGCCTGGGCCAAGACCTCGTCGACCTCCACCGGGAGATCGGGGCGCAGGCTGGTCACCGGCGGCGGCGGCTGCTGCACGTGGGCGAACAGCGTCGCCACGTCGGAGGTCTCGCCGAACACCACGGCCCCGGTCAGGCACTCGAACATCACACAGGCCAGCGAATACTGGTCGGCCCGTCCGTCGACGGCCTGGCCCTCGACCTGCTCCGGAGCGACGTAGTCGATGGTCCCGACGAACTGCCCGCTGGCGGTGAGCGCGCGGCTCGCCTGCGCGAACCTCTTGGTCAGGCCGAAGTCGGTGAGGTACACGTGGTCCGTCTCGTCGGAGCCCGAGCCCGAGGCCAGCAGGATGTTCGCCGGCTTCACGTCGCGGTGGACGATGCCCTGCTCGTGCGCGGCGTCGAGGGCGCCGGCCACCTGCCGCAGAATGCTCACGGTTCGGTCGGAGGGCAGGGCGCCGGTCTCCACCAGCAGCGTGCGGAGGTCGGTCCCCGGGACGAACCGCATCGCCAGGTACAGGACCCCGTCTTGCTCGCCCGTGTCGTAGATCGGGATGATGTTGGGGTGGTCGGTGGCGGCCGCCATGCGAGCCTCGCGCTCGAACCGATCCCGGAACGCACGGTCGCCGGCCACCTCGGGGGCCATGACCTTGACCGCGACCTTCCGGTCCAACCGGAGGTCTCTGGCCAGGTAGACCACGCCCATACCGCCCCGACCGATGGGGTCCTCGAGCCGGTATGGCCCGAGCTGGGTGCCGACACGAGGATCGGAGGACACAGTGAGCCGTTTGTATCACGCCATCCCGTCGCGGAGGGAGCTATCACGTGCTCGGGCCCCCGGTGGTCTCCGGGAGCCCGAGGTGTACCCGTCCTGCTCAGCGAGGCGCTCGAGAAGATTCCGCATGCACCTCCTCCCTTCCGGGCCTCGCCGCGAGGCCCGCCGTCCGTGCCCGAACCGGCACGTCCGTCCCGCTCGCCTTACGCGTGGTGTCCGATGTGGGTGAGACCCGGGCCGGTGCCCGTCACTCCGCCCGAGTGCCTGTAGATCCGCTCCGTCATCGCCTGTGTGCCGACCACGGCCAGGTCCGGACCCGTTCCGGTCACGGGCTGCGACCGCTGGTAGATCCCGTTCAGGGCCGACTGGTCGGCGACGAACGTGAGGTCCGGACCGGTGCCGGTCACGGGCGCGGACCGCTCGTAGATGCCTTGGAGGATCGACGCG
>DASWCX010000176.1:0-5358 GCA_036395815.1 Actinomycetota bacterium
AGCGGCACCGCACCCTGACCGTCGAATGGCAGGCGCTCTCCCCTTCGCACGGCTTCGAGCTTCCCCCGGACATCGAGGCGATCGGCGCCGCCTCCGATTGGGACGCGATGATGACGGGATCGGCGAACCTGTTCGACGTGATGGCCGGGGCGGGGCTCGAGTCGACCGCGCAGTACGCCGTGTCCATGGCCTACCGGATCCGGTTCGTCATGCAGATGAACGCCCGCGCGGCCATGCACATGATCGAGCTCCGGACAACCCCGCAGGGCCATCCGACCTATCGCCGGGTGTGCCAGCGGATGCACCGGCTGATCCGCGACGAAGCCGGGCACCGGGCCATCGCCGACGCCATGCGGTTCGTCGACCTCTCCGGTGGTGAGCAGGGCCGCCTGGAGGCCGAACGAAGGACCGAGGCCCGCCGCCCTGCCTGAGCGAAGGAACTGTCGCGATCGGTAACGGCGACGCTCACGGCAAGAACTTCTCCATGCTCACGACATGTCGGGGCGGTGCGGCTCCGGGCGCGACACCCCACTCCTGGGGACGTCGCGGCGATTCGATCCTGACCCGAGTTGTTCGGCGGAGCTAAGGAGGCCTCACGCCGTGATGACGACCACGAACGTGAGCAGCCTGGCCGGGACGGCGTGGCCGCCCCCGGACGCCGCCGGCGACGGCGTCCCGCCGGAGTCCGACCCCACGCCGAGGACCGGGCACTGCACCCCGGCGGCGTACGGGCCGGGGCCGCCCTCGCAGCGGACCGCGCCGACCACGGACACGGTCCCCCTCCCCTCGGCGTTGGCCACCAGGTCGAACTCGTCCCGCGGCATCTGGTCCCGGGGACTCAGGGACAGCAGGTCCTTCGGATAGCTCTGGAGTGTCCAGGTCAGGAACGACTGCCCGGCCGGCGGGCCGAGCAGGATCCGCAGGGTGTCACCCACGTGCACGCCGATCGTCTTGCCCGTGTCGGACGGGGTGACCTGAACCACCGTGGCACTCGGCGGGATGGGTCCGGCCGCCCCCGTGCGGGCTTTCGTGGCGCAGGCGGCGCCGAGCACGCCCGCCACCAGCACGAATGCCAGGATCGAGGCGGATCGGCGCTTCTGTACCGCGTCGCGTCTTTGCAGATCCATACATAGAGCTTAGAGCGAACTTGACACCCTGGGGTTCCCCGCGAAGGCGAGGGCGGTTGGAGCCTCCCGCCCCAGCCGCCACAATGTGAGCACCCATGTTGGCCGTCCTCGCCCTGCTGCCCCTCGCCGTCGACCGCGAGACCGCGATCATCGCCGCCCTCATCGCGCTGATCGTGGCCGCCCTCACTGTCTCCGTGGGCGCGTGGGTCCTCCTGGCCAGGGAGCGCCGGCTCGAACGCCCGGCGCCGAGCGCGCCGGCCGAACCGGAGGGCGCCGCCGACCCGTTCGCCGAACCGAGCGAGCCGCTCGAACCCCAAGCCTGACCCGCCCAGTCCCCAGCGGGACCCGGCTCAGCCGTCCTTTTCGGCTTTCGCCTTCTCCTCGTCCTGGAGCACCCGGCGGAGGACCTTGCCCACCAGCGTCTCGGGGAGCGAGTCCCGGAACTCGATCTGCTTCGGGACCCGGTAGCCGGTCAGGCCCTGCCGCTCGTCCCGGGCGAACGCGATGATCTCCTCCTTCGTCGCGCTCTCGCCCTCCTTCAGCACGATGTAGGCCTTGACCGCCTCGCCGGTGGTCTCGTCGGGCACCCCGGCCACGGCCACCTTTTGGATCTTCTCGTGCCGGTACAGGACCTGTTCGATGTCGGTGGGGTACACGTTGAACCCCGACACCAGGATCATGTCCTTCTTGCGGTCGACGATGGAGAAGTAGCCCTCGTCGTCCATCTTCGCGATGTCGCCGGTGAGGATCCACCGCCGGCCCTCGGGGTCGGACTTGATCATCCCGGCCGACTCCTCGGGCCGGTTGAGATACCCCTGCATGACCTGGGGGCCCGAGATGATCAGCTCCCCCTCCTGGCCGGGTTCGACCTCCTTCGTCCAGTCGTCGAGGTCGACGATCTTGCAGTCCGTATCGGGGATGGGGAGCCCGATCGAACCGGGCTTGCGCGCGCCCTCGATGGGGTTGCAGTGGGTGACCGGTGAGGTCTCGGTGAGGCCATAGCCCTCCACGATCTTGCCCCCGGTGATCCGTTCGAACTTCTCGGCCACCGCGATCGGCAGCGGAGCCGCCCCGGAGAAGCAGGCCCGGATCGACTTCAGGTCGTGGTTCGGCGTCTCCTTCCCCTCGTTGATAGCGATGTACAGGCGCGGCACGCCGGGGAACAGTGTGGGCTTCTCCCGCTGGATGGCGTCGAGCGTCGACTTCAGGTCGAACCGGACCTCCAGGATCAGCTTGGCCGCCTTGTAGATCCCGATGTTCATGGCCACTGTCATCCCGAACGAGTGGAAGAACGGGATCACGCTCATCACGGCTTCCTTGCCGTCGACCAGGTCGGGGAACCAGGAGGCGGCCTGCATCACGTTCGACACCAGGTTGTGGTGGGTGAGCATCGCGCCCTTGGACAGCCCGGTGGTCCCGCCCGTGTAGATCAGGCCGGCCAGGTCGTTCTTGGCGTCAACCTCCACCGGGGGCACGGCCGGATACGAACCAGCCATCAGCTCCTTCCACCACTTGACCTTGGCGCCGGGGGGAACCGGCGGCCACGGCTCGCCGGTGTGCTTCGCCTCCTTCTTCATCCGCATCGGGGCCAGGAGGTTGATGGGGAACGGCATGAAGTCGGTGAGCTTGGTGACGACCACTTCGCGCAGGCCCACCTCGTCGGTGATCGCGTGCAGCCTCGGATAGAGATTCTCCAGGATCACCGCCACCTCGATGCCCGCGTCCTTCAGCTGGTGGGACAGCTCGCGCTCGGTGTACAGCGGGTTGTTGCCCACGACCACCGCCCCGATGCGCAGAGCGGCGTAGTAGCCGATCACGTACTGCGGGCAGTTCGGCAGGATCAGGCCGACCCGGTCGCCCTTCCGCACCCCCAGCGACGCCAGCACCCTGCTGAACTGGTCCACCTGCTTCTCGAGCTGCCGGTAGGTGAGCGATTTGCCCGCGGGCGCGCCGGGGACCCGGAAGGAGAGCGCGGGGGAGTTGGGGAACCGCGCCGCGGCGTCGGCCAGGAGCGAATACAGCGACCTCTCCGGGAGGGGCTCGAGGGTCCTGGGGACCCCTTCGGGATAGCTGGCGAACCAGGGACGGTGCTCCGTCATGTCCATGACCTCCGGCGATCGAGAGCCGACATTATCCGCCGCGCTCCCTGGCGGTCGCCAGGCACGACTGGCCCCCCGGGCCGGGACCCTGGCCGCGGCTACGCGTGAACAGGAGGACGGCGATCCTTCCACGGCCGGGCCTCCTCGAGCTGCGCGGCCAGCCTGAGCAGGACGTCCTCGCGACCGTACGGCGCCGCGAACTGCACCCCGATGGGTAGCCCGGCCTCGCTCCACACCAGCGGGACGGACATGGCCGGCTGACCCGTGGCGTTGAACAGCGGCGTGAACGGCACGATGGAGGCTGCCCGGAAGATCGCCTGGAGCGGGTTGTCGGGAGGCTGGACGAACTCCCCGAGCGGCGGGGGCGGCTCGGCGATGGTGGGCGTCAGGAGGAGGTCGAACCCGTCCTCGTACCACTGGGCGATCCGGCGCGCTCCCCGCTGGAGCCATTCGATCGATCGCAGGACCTGCCCGCCGTCGTAGGACTTCCCCATCTCGGCCAGGGCCCACGTCAGCGGCTCCACGTCGTCGGCCGTGATGGCCCTGCCCGTCCTGCGGCTCCAGTAGTCGAGCTCCCAGGCCTGCCCGGCGCCCCACAGCGTCAGGAACTGCCCGACGTACTCGGGGTCCTCCACCCCTTCGGGGATCGATTCCTCGACGCTGTGTCCCAGCGACTCCAGGAGGCCGGCGACGTCGTGGACCGCGGCCACGCAATCGGGATGGGTGTCGGTGGTCCCCCCCGGCGCCACCGTGAAGAACCCGATCCTGAGCCTGCCCGGGTGGGCCCCCACCTCCTGCGAGAACGGCCGCAGTGGGGTGGGCGCCGCATACGGGTCGCCCGGCATGGGTCCGGACACGGCGTCGAGGATCGCCGCGGAGTCCCGCACCGAGCGGGTCAGGGCGTGCTGGGAGTCGAGCCCGCCGAACTTGTCGCCGAAGTCGGGGCCGAACGACGTCCTCCCCCGTGAGACCTTCAGGCCGAAGAGCCCGCACTCGCTGGCCGGAATCCGGATCGACCCCCCTCCGTCGGTGGCGTGCGCCACGGGCACCATCCCGGACGCCACGGCCGCCGCCGAACCCCCGCTCGAACCGCCGGTGGAATGCCCGGTGTTCCAGGGGTTGGCGGTGGGCCCGTACGCCTCGGGTTCGGCCGTGGGCAGGATCCCCAGCTCCGGGGTGTTGGTCTTCCCCACGAACACGAACCCCGCGGCCCGGAACTTCGCCGCCAGGTAGGTGTCCTCCCGTTCGGTCCATCCAAGATCCTTGAGGAACCGCATCCCCTCGTGGAACGGATCGCCGGCCGTGTGGCAGATCAGGTCCTTCAGCACCAGGGGCACGCCGCGGAACGGCCCGTCCGGCAGGTCCGGGGACGACGCCTCGTCCCTGGCCTTGTCGAACAGCGGGTGGATCACCGCGTTGAGCTCGGGGTTCACGCGTTCGATCCGTTCGATGGCCGCCTCGACCAGCTCCTTCGGCGAGGTCTCCCCGCTGCGGACCAGCTCCGCCTGCGCGGTGGCGTCGAGCCAGGAGAGATCGTCGGCCATGGTGAGCCGAACCCTACCCGCCCGGGGACGGCCGAAGCAACGCAGGCTCGGCGGGGACGGGAGGCTCGCGTAAGCTAGCGCCGCCCGGCGGACCAGGAGATCGACGGTGAGCGAGCTGACCGACATGCTTCGAGAGCGGGCCCGGGCCGGGCTTCCCCCAGTGGAGGGGGAGGTTCGCCTCGCCGGCCTCCAGGAGCCGGTCGAGGTCCTGTGGGACCCATGGGGCGTGCCCCACATCTACGCCCGCAACACCCACGACCTGTACTTCACCCAGGGCTACGTGCTGGCGTCGGAGCGGCTGTTCCAGATCGACCTCCTCCTGCGGCTGGGCAGCGGGCGGCTGTCCGAGCTGCTCGGCGAGGTCACCCTCCCGATCGACCGGTTCGTCCGCACGGTGGGCTGGAACCGCGCCGGCCGGCAACTGCTCACCCAGTGGGACGACCTCTCCTGGGAGATCAGCGAGGCGGCGGCCGACGGGATCCGGGCGTGGATCGAACGGATGCCCGCCCCCCCGGTCGAATACGACATCCTCCAGGCCGAGCCGATCGTCCCCGAGGGCCGCGAGGGCACCGCGCTGGCGAACGCCGC
>DASWCX010000177.1:0-6773 GCA_036395815.1 Actinomycetota bacterium
ACCAGGCCGTCCCCGGCCGACACCCCGGGCCCGAGCAATCGCCGGTACGCCCTCCCGTCCCGGCCCAGAGCGCGAGCCGTCTCGTCCAGGGATCGACGGAGCAGGGCCACCCGCCCGTCATCCAGCGGGTGGGCCAGGGGGATGTCGGGGTGGACCCATTCGACTCCGTGCTCCGTCAGGGGGAGGGATCGAAGGAACGGGGAGGCCATTCCCAGCGGATGGAAGGCCGAACACACGTCATGGCGGAAGCCGGGCAGGGTGAGCTCCGCGGTCCGGCACCCGCCCCCGATCGTCTCCTCGGCTTCCAGCAGCAGAACGGACCACCCGGCCCCGGCCAGCTCGATCGCCGCGGCCAGTCCGTTCGGCCCTCCGCCGATCACCACCGCGTCGAACCGCCGCCCGGCCACGGCCGAACCCTACGACGGCCCGCCCGCCGGGCGCGACCGGTCGACCGGCGGTCCCCCTTTGGACCACTTTGGGAGGGCCCCGGGCGTGCCGATATTTGGCGTGTGGAGCAACCGTTCGGTCTCGTCGGGCCGGCGGATGGAGCGGGGCGCCTCGGCTCCGCCTCCGAACCGCTGGCCGACTACGCGTGGTCGATGGCTGCCCGGGAGAACGGCGCGCTGAGGATCGACTTCGTCACGGAGTCGTTCGCCGGCGATTTCGACGCCGACGGGGCGGCCTCCGACAGGCTCGGCGTGTTCGCCCTGGTCCATCCCAGCGACCGCGCGCTCGTGCAGCGGGGGGTCGAGCTGCTGGTCTCCGGGCGGGACTTCGTGGCCGAGGTCAGGTTCCTGCCGCGGCGGGGCGAGGCCCGGTGGATGCGGGTGTACGCCCGCCCCGTGGTCGACGAGGCCACCGGGACGCTGGTCCACGTGTACGGCGCAGCCGAGGACATCACCGAACGCAAGCTCGCCGAGCTTCAGCTCAACCGCCGCATCGAGCTGCTTCGGGAGACCGAGGAGGAGCGGCGCGGCCTGCTGTCGCGCCTGGCCGGAGCCCGGGTCCAGCCGCCCGCGATCCCGGCGGGCGAGGACGGCCACCTCCAGGCGATGGCCGCCGCCTCCCGCCGGCTCAAGGCTCTGAGCGGCCAGCTCATCGACCGCCACCAGGCCGAGGCGCTGCGTCGGGTGGACGAGACGGTCCGAAAGGCCACCGAACGCTTGCGCCAGCTCCTGGTGGAGCTTCGGCCCTCGGACCTGGACCGGGAGGGCCTGGCGGCGGCCCTGTGGGCCATCATGGAGGAGGCGCGGGCCGAGTCGGGCCTCGAATATCGGGTGGAGAACCGGTTGCTGAAGGAACCGGCCGAAGCCACCCGGGTCCTCGTCTATCGAATCGCCCAGGAAGCGCTGAACAACGTGCGGAAGCACGCCGGTGCCCACCACGCCGAGGCGCTGCTCGAGGAGCGCGACGGAGGCGTGTTCGTGCGGATCTGGGACGACGGGCTGGGGTTTTCGCTCCGCGAGGCCATCCCGCCCCGGCCCGGCCAGCTCGGGCTCACCACGATGCGCGAGCGGGCGGAGACCGCCGGGGGGTGGATCAAGATCGACAGCCTGCCCGCACTGGGCACCAGGATCGAGTTCTGGGTGCCCACCGCGGCGCCCGACGCCGGTCACGGCGGACCGGCCGGAGCCCTCCGGCCCGAGCAGCTCCCCAGTCAGGCCTCGTAGTCAGATCGTGGGCGCCGGAGTGGCTCGCGGCCCTGCCCCTGCCCCAGGTCGCCTCAGCCGATGGCCACCCTGCTCATGAAGTTGTCTTGCTGCGGCACCGGTGGACCCGCTCCCGCCATGGACTCCTTGACGTAGTTGGCGGTGTAGTGGATGTACGCCATTCCGCCGTGAGCGACCACCTGGATGTAGTCCCCGATGAAGAAGCCCCCCACGAAGGGATCGGCCTCCGGCTCGTTCGAGGTTGCGGTCACCCGCCGGCGGGACGTGACCCGCGCGGTCGCGGCCTCGATCACGACCAGTTCCACGTCCTGCCGGTTGTGGAACTCGGGGTCGAACTGAGTGGTGTAGTAGGCCACGACCACCTGCCCGCGTGACGAGTCGTCGGCGATCGTGGCGAAATAGTTGTCATCGGCTGCGGAGATGGCGCGGGGGCGGCTCCAGCTCTTGGCCAGGTCGTCGGAGCGGGTGAGCTTGATCTGAGGCTCCTCGCAGACGGCGTCGCTGAAGACTCGGTAGCGGCAACCTTCCCAGGTCACGAAGACTCGTGGTTTCCCCTGGACTTGAGCGACGGCGACCTTGGGCTGCGTCGCCGCACGGAAATCGCGGCCGTGGATGTAGGCGTAGTTAAGGTTCTTCGGCTCTTGCGCGATCAACCGAAGAGGGCCGAACCGGCTCCCCCCCGGCCCGGCGACCCGCATCCACAGCCGCATGTGCTCGGGCAGGCTGGGCGGCCAGTTGCTCTCCGCCCAGGCCAGGTAGACGCGTCCATCAGGCCCGATCACCACGTAGGCGAACGTGTCGTTCGTCTGCCCCTCGCTGAGGAGCACGGGCGAGGTGCAGCCGTCGAGGTTCACGTCACACCGGACGGCCAGGATCCGAAAGGTGAACGAGGAGGTGAACGGATCGCATGGGTGGGAGGAACACTCGATGTCCGTGTAGACGATCCAGGCCATCTCACCACCTTCGCCATCCGGCCCCACCGCCATCCAGGGCTTGTCGATCAAGTGGTCCGCCTCGTTGACCACGGCCATGCGCCGGGTGGGCCAGCACGAGGCGTGGTTGCCCTCAGGACAGGAGGCCAGGCGAGCCGGCGTGGACCGGTACACGCCGACGCCGTGTGAGCCAGCCGAGAAGTCGAGGGCATCGCCGTTGATGTCGGCGACGAGGAAACCGCAGTGCCGATCCACCCCCGTCACCGAGTCCCCGCCAGAGATCAGGCCGTCGATGGCGGGAGTGAGACCGTCGTTGACGGCGGTCGCGCCACCATCCATGGAGAACTCCCACCCCGTGAAGTTGTCGATCGCCGGCAACAGCCGGAAGTCGTTGGTGCTCCCAAGCGCCTCGTTCGGGTCGGATGGGCACACGGCGAGGGAGGTCTCGTTTTGGGGAAGTCCGCTGCCGTCCAGGTTGAAGGGCGGGGGGATGGCTCCGCTTCGACCGACGCCGCCGCCCGGTCTGCCCGGGCCGGGACGTCGCTTCCCCTCCAGCTCCCGTATGCGTGCCGCGAGGCCGGCCGGGGCCTGGTCCGGATGTCGGAAGTAGTACCGGATCACCGCGGCCTGGGACAGCCGCTGCAACAGCGTCTGGTCGAGCGCCTCCGGCCTTCCACCTTCAGCGGGGACCACCAGCACCCCGGCGATAAGAACGGCAACCACCGCTACGAGGCGCCGCATTCCGTGGCAGCGCATCTCTCCTCCTTCTCAGTGGAACACGCCAGGCATGCCGCGCTGGGTATGCGTGGAACGGACTCGGTTCCTGGGAGCTACGGTGTCAAGGGCGCTGGGGCGCAGGTCACGAACACGGCCTCCCTTCCAGCGGTGGAGTCCACATCGATCGCCGTGCCCTTGAGGTCGAACACCGCGCTATCCCCGTTCCACACCGGGTCGGGAAGGGGGAATCCATGCCGCCTCATGCAGGTGGTGAACGCCTGGACCTCGGACCGGGACCGACGCCCCAGCACCAGGTCGCCCGAGATCGGGGGGGTGCCGGGCGGCCGGCACGTGACCAGGGCCGCCTCGCGCCATCGCTTCGAGTCGAGGTTGATATCTGCGGGAGCGACCTGAATGGTCCAACGACCCTTCGCGTAGGTGGGGTCGGGGAGGTCGAACCCTTGCGCCCACATGCATGCGACGTAGCCTCGAAGTTGCTCCTTGGTCACGGGGGTGTCCCCCTGAGTGTCGCCCTGGTGGGACACGGGCACCGCCCGGTCGACCAGCTTCAGTAGGTCGGTTCGAGCGGCCGGCGTCTTACCCTGGGCCTGCCGGTCGGCAGGCCCCGCCTTGCCCCAGCCTCCCAGGGTCAGGACCGCAGCCGCCGTGCCAACCACGGCCGTCACCGCGACCGCCGCCCTGACGCTCATGCGCCGCCGGGCCCCGACCCGGACCCGGCCCGGCAGAAGGGCCGGCATGCGGAACTCCTGCGCCTTGGATTCGAGCATGGCACGCACCTCGTCCTCGGTCACCGCTCATCACCTCCGATGGTGTCTCGCATCGCCCTCAACCCACGGAAGATGAGGGACTTCACCGTTCCCGTGGGACAGCGCATCGCCGCGGCGATGTCGCGCTCGGGGAGGTCCTCGTAGAACCGAAGGGCGATCGCCACTCGCTGCCGGTACGGCAGCCGCACCAGGGCTTCCCACAGCGCGTCCCGGGTGTCCGTGTCGGGCAGCCACGCGCGCTGTCGCTCGGCGATGGGACCTTCTCGCTCGGCGTAGCTCCGCTCACGAGCGGCTCGACGCCAGTGCTTCTGGGTGAGGTTGACCACGGTTCGCCGCAGGTATCCGGCGAAGGCGTCCTCGTCTCGCAGGTGGGCGAACCGCCCGGCGATCCGGGCGAACGCCTCCTGGGCGATGTCCTCGGCCAGGTCGCGATCTCCGGTCAGCAGGAACGCCAGGCGGCCGGCCTTCGGGGCGTGCTCCGAATACAGCTCCGCGAGCTTCGACCTCCGTCCGGTCTCGACCGCCGCCTCCATGCCCACCAAGCGCTGCCCGATCACACCCTCCAAGACCCCTCGGGTCGGTATCGGGTTGCAGTTGGCAGGCGGGTCAGCGCTCCGATCGGGGCCGTGGGGCATCGCGTCGCTGGCCCCCCGGGCTGTTGCCCTCAGTCCGCCGGCGCGGGCGTGTGGCCGAGCACGATCTCGGCCTCGCCCGTCTCGATCGCCCTCAGGATGGCCTCGGCGACGGACTCGGGCGTCTGGGGCTCGAACGGAAGCCTCCGCGAAGAGGTCGCTCCCTGACGGAGGACCTGGTGGAACTCCGTCGCCGTGACCGAGGGGTAGACGAGGGACACCACGATCCCGTCCTTGGCGAACTCGGCCCGGGCCGTGTTCGACAGCAGGTTCAGCGCCGCCTTCGTCGAGGCGTACGCGGCCACGCCGGGCAACGCCATGCGGG
Source organism: Actinomycetota bacterium (assembly GCA_036395815.1). GTDB lineage: Bacteria > Actinomycetota > UBA4738 > UBA4738 > UBA4738 > DASWCX01. The sequence continues at coordinate 5,065 of DASWCX010000177.1, forward strand.
ACGTCCCCGAGCTGATGTTCACGATGGCGCCGCCGCCCTGCCGGCGCATGGCCGGCAGCACCGCCTGCATGAGCGCCAGCGGGGCCAGCACGTTCAGCTCGAAGACCTCCCGGAAGGCATCCGGTTCCACCTGCTCGAGCGGCACGTGCAGTCCTTGGCCGGCGTTGTTGACCAGCGCGTCGATCCGCCCGAACGCCGCCAGCGCCTGCTCGATCAGGCGGGCGACCTGTTCCGGCTGGGTGACGTCGGTGGTTACCGGCAGGGATCCGGGCAGCTCGACGGCCAGCTCCTCGAGGCGGTCCGCCCGCCTGGCGGCGAGCACCACGCGCGCCCCTCGCTGGTGCGCCAAGCGCACGGTGGCTGCCCCGATGCCCGACGACGCGCCCGTCACGATCATGACCCGGTCAACGATCTCCACGCCGACAGTCTCGCTCCAAGCGCCCGACCGCGCGACCCTGCGCCGGAGGGCTCGGCGTTTACGACCAACCCCGCTCGTGGTTGCCATGAGATCGAGGAGTTGGTTCAACAGCCAACGGTGGGAGAAGAGCGGGTGAAGGGAATCGAACCCTCGTCACCAGCTTGGAAGGCTGGAGCTCTACCACTGAGCTACACCCGCGTGGCTCGTTCAATGTAGCAGCCGCGGCCCCGGCGGCAGCGCGGGGCGCCCTGCCTCGTTTGTTCCTAGCCCCTGCTAGGGCATAGCATAGGCGCCATGCCGAAACGACGAGGCGCCGCTCCTGAACGGCTGGTGCCGGCGGGGGAGGCGGCCCGCGCCCTTGGGATCAGCCTCGACACGCTCCGCCGCTGGGACCGCGAGGGGCGGATCCGGTGCGTTCGCGACCGCGCCAACCGGCGGGCGGTGCCCGTCTCCGAGATCGAGCGGCTCAGCGGGCGCCCTCCCGGCCTCAAGACGGGGACCCGGCTCTCGGCGCGCAACCGGCTCGCCGGCGCGGTTCGGAAGGTCGAAGCCGACGGGGTGGTCGCCCTCGTGGAGATCGAGGCCGGCCCATACCTCCTGGCTGCGGTGATCACCCGCGACGCGGTCGAGGAGTTGGCCCTGGCTCCCGGCATTCGGGTCGTGGCGACGATCAAGGCGACCTCGGTGATGGTGAGCCGCGAGGACGGCTCGTGAGGCTCCGGGCCACCGCCGCGTTCGCCGCAGGACTGCTGGCCCTCGCCGCGTGCGGATCCTCTTCGGCCAACCCCCAGACCACGAGCATCACCGTACTCGCGGCCTCCTCGCTGACCGAGGTGTTCCCCGCGATCGGGGACCTCTTCACCAAGGCCCACCCCGCGGTGAAGGTCGACTTCTCGTTCGGCGGCACCGACTCGCTCGCCGCCCAGATCGAACAGGGGGCGCCGGCGGACGTCTTCGCCGGGGCCAGCGCGAAGTTCGGCGACACGCTGTCCGGCCAGCGCCTCATCGAGAAGCCGAAGCCCTTCTGCACGAACCGCCTGGTGCTCGTGGTTCCGCCGTCGAATCCCGGCGGCATCACGTCGCCGAGGGATCTGGCAGCCAAAGACGTGAAGCTGGTGGTGGGGTCCGAGACCGTGCCGGTCGGCGTGTACACCCGAACCGTCCTGGCGAACCTCGACGCCATCTACGGCTCCGACTACTCCGCCCGGGTCCTGTCCCACGTGGTGAGCAACGAGGACACGGCGGAGGCCGTGCTGGCGAAGGTGGAGACCAGCGAGGCCGACGCCGCCTT
>DASWCX010000178.1:0-21934 GCA_036395815.1 Actinomycetota bacterium
TGCTCACGGCCCATGGCTGCCACGGGTCTTCTGCCCTGCGGGTAGGCCATTGCAGGCCATCGCCCCATGGGGTGGCCCAGCTGGGCGGAATCATCGGACTGGACGGCCCTCGGGTCTGACCACGGGAACGACCCGCGAGCGTTCTCGTGGGGCGGGACGCCTGAGCACGGTCCCGGCTACCGGGAGTTACTCATCGACCATCCCACTGCAGTGTCGCTCCCGGCCCGAAGCGACATTCGGGGCCCGAAGCCCCTCAGCCGGATCGGGGGCTCCGTCGTGCATGAGCACGGCCCGGACGGTGCTGGCCCACCACCGTCCCCCCGGGCGGTGGGGACGGGCCAGGCGTTCGCCTGGTCGGCGATGGTCTGGGAGCCGAGGCCCCGGGCCTGGAGCCGGAGGATGCGGTCCCTGATCCGCTCTGAGATGGAGCGGGCCTCCCCACACGGACCCCATCGGACCTCACCCGAGCCTCACCCTCCCGGATGGCCCGGCGGCGTCTGTCCCCCATACCGGCCTGTTCCACGAAGGGTCCACGAAGGATGACCAAGCCCCGGAAGCCCCCCATTGGGCTTTCTCCTGGCGGTCGTGCATACCGCAAAACCCGGCTCAGCCCTTCGCCACCGTCGAGGGCCCGCCGGCGTCTCGTGCAACCCCCGCCACACCCCGCATACGCTGCAGGTTTGGCTCAGGACCAGCGCCGAGCGGCACGAAAACCGAGCGTACGAGGTGGACATACTTCATACCCACACTGTCTCGCAGGGCCTCCCATGCCTAGGCAAGACACAACCGGCGTAGAGCAACTTCTCGACCGGAATATCAAGGCTCTAAACGCCAGCGCAGCGCAGGGTGAGCGTCCTGCCGTGGCCGTTCTCCTCGGAGAGGCCAACAGCCCACAAGTCCCCGGAGGGCGATTCCGAGATATCGGAGAGCGAGGCCTGGCCCGTGACCCCGGTGGGCACCTCCTCCCATCTCGTGCCGTCCCACCGGAGGACGAGCGGCTCAAAGGTGCCGGAGTGGCCGGTCGAGCCCACCGCCCAGGCTTCGTCCGGGGAGAGACCCACGACGCTCACCAGGCGGCTGTCGGCCGGAAGCGTCTCCGAAACGATCCACCGTTGACCGTCCCAATGCTCGATCAGGGCCCTATCGCCACCGCCGAAGGTGCCGGGCTGATCGGCCGCGATGCCGACCGCCCAGACATCGTCGGAAGCGACCGCCGCTACACCGAGCAGATGCCCGAAGTCGCCGTCCTGCGCTGCGACATCGGGTGTCGGGGTCCGCGTCCAGCTCGAACCGTCCCAGTGCAGTGCCACGGTGTTGGACTGGCCCACGGGAGCAACATTTTCGGTCTGGCCGGTCGCCCACACGTCCGTCGGCGATACGGCGTCGACCGCCGAGAGGCTCGGGTAAGCATCCGCGGTGAGCGTGTCCGGAGGGGGACTGGGAGCCTGGACGACGCTCCAGCTCGAGCCGTCCCAGTGCTCCACGAGGGATCCCCCCGAATGTCCGGTCGCCGTGTTCCCCACCGCCCACACGTCGTCGGGTGCGAGCGCGGAGACAGCCTCGAGATGCCAGTACGTCGTCCCGGGATCGGCGAGCGGGACCGTGCTCCACGTCTGGCCGTCCCAATGGAGCGCCTCGTGGCCGAGACCGATCCCCCAGATGTCTTGGGGGGAGCTTCCGTCGACGGCGAACACGTCCTCGTGCCCGTAGGAATCCGGTACCGGGACGACGGCCCACGAGGTGCCGTCCCAGTGCATTGTCAGCGGGAAGTTCTCGCCGCCCTCCTGGTTCACGTAGGAGCTCCCGACGGCCCAGACGTCGTCGTCGGAGAACGCGGCCACGGCATTCAGCTGGTTGTCGAGACGCTCGGGCTCCTGATTCGGGCTCGAAACCACTTCCCATGAGCACTGTCCGAAGCTGGCCGGGACCCCGACGGATGGCCGAGTCAAGGCCTGCACACCGGCGAAGCCACCGTAGCCAACAAGTGCTGCGACCAGTCCAAGGATCGCGGCTGTGCGAACACGTCTCCGGGTGGCCCGGCGGAGCATGCTCGGGGGAACGCCCGGCGTGGAGCGAACCTCGTCGGCCATCCGCTCAAAGAATCTCCGGATATCGTCGGACACCGTCACTCACCTCCGATGTGCGCGCGAAGCCCTACCATCCCTCGAGACAGGAGCGACTTCACCGTCCCCGGCCGGCACCGCAGGATGTCGGCGATCTGCGTCTCCGAGAGATCCTCGTAATAGCGGAGCACCAGAGCCGCTCGCTGCCGAGAAGGAAGCGACAGGAGGGCCTCCTTCATCTCATCGTGGGTGGCGAGGTCGGGCAGCACAGCGTTGCGTCTCGGTTCCCGGCCCTCTCGGTCCACATACGCACGTTCGACGCGCTTCCGCCGGAAGTGCATCCGCGCGAGGTTCACGACGGTCTTGCGCAGGTACGCCTCGAACGCCCCCGGGTCACGGAGATCTGCAAAGCGCCCTGCCAGCTTGACGAACGCGTCCTGCACGAGGTCCTCCGCGAGCGAACGGTCGCCGGTCATCAGGTAGGCGAGCCGGACCGCTCCGTCGCTGTAGGTCAGGTACAGCTCAGCGAGGCGTCTCCTCTTCTCGCTCTGCTCCGACGCCACCGTCCTGATCATCCGCTCCTGTTCTATGGATGCATGCCGGACCACATCGGTTGCAGCACGAAGGCACCACCGTAGGTCCCGAGCTAGCCGCCTGACCCGCCCCTTTTGCGATCTGAACCTTTAGCGGGAAGGCGGACCACGATCAAGAGGGCTGGTCATCCCCGTGGCGGTCCGGCGGCGTCCAGGGGTTGGGCCGGGCGATGAGGGCTTCGTGTAGCTCTCGTAGTTGCTCTCGTGCCTCCTCGTCCAGCGCCCTGTCGGAGATGCCGAGGACCTCCGCAAGGCGGGCTCCGGTGACCGCAGCAAGCAGGATCGGCACCTCCCAGACCGTCTCGAGCGACACTTCTAACAGTGCCCCGAGCTGCGCAGATGTGGGCCAGTGGAGCTCCCGTCGCTGGACCCTGGGCCGCTTGACCGCGGCGACCGGGTTGGCGGCGATGAGCCCGTCCGCGGCCGCCTGGCGGAGGGCGGAGCCGAGCACGCTGCGGACCTGGGTTGTGGAGCGAGCGTACGTGCCTTCTTCATAGTTCCTCGGAAGCGGGTCGTCCTTCGGCGCTGCCGTTCGGGCGACGCTACCGGCCGCGAGGAGCGGAGGTGCACCACACCGCCTCTCCCCATTAGACTCGCGGCCTCTGTCGAGGAGGTGCCACCGATGGTGATGCGATACGACCCGTTCCGCGACATCGACCGTCTCACCCAGCAGCTACTGGGAATCCAGGGCCGGTCCACGGCGATGCCGTTCGACGCTTACCGTCGGGGCGACGAAGTGATCTTGCACTTTGACCTCCCCGGTGTGCAGCAAGACGACGTTGAGGTCACCGTGCACAGCAACATGCTGACCGTCCGAGCGGAGCGATTCTGGGAACGTGAGGAGGACGACGACATCTTGGCTCAGGAGCGGCAGCAGGGAACCCTTGAGCGCCAGGTCCTGCTTGGAGAATACCTCGATACCGATCGCCTCCAGGCCAACCTGGACGGGGGCGTTCTCACCGTCCGCGTCCCCGTCGCCGAGACGGCCAAGCCCCGCCGCATCACCGTCCAGGCGGGCGGAGGGAAAGGGTCGCAGGGAGCCATCGACGTTGAGCGGGCCGAGTCCAAGCCCGAGTAGCGCCTCTGGTGTCGCATCGGACAGCGTCCAAGAACGCTGAGATGGTTAACGACGTAGCTGGCGTACCGGTATGCCGTCTTCTCGGCGAAGCTGCGGCCCGGGAGGTCGGCCTCCCAGTCGACGTGTTCGCGGCCGACCTGTCCCGGCAGGCGGCCGGGATCTTTCGCGCCCACGCCAAACCACTCCCTTCGAAGGAGTGGCCCCCCGCCGCGGGTATCTCGCCTCAATAGCGGCCCTTCGGAGGGTCCGCTGGGTCTCTTTGCAGGGGCCTTCGGCCATTCGGCCTGCGTATGTGTATATGGAATATCTCTCTCGACGCGGCCCAGCAAGTCGGAACAGTCTCTCTCCAGGTCCGTGCCGCCGATAAACAGCGACGGTGCTCCCGACAGCACTGAACTTCTGGAGCGCCTCGGCCCCATCACCGTGTGCTTTGAAGCGAGGGTGAGCCGGCTACAGTCGATCACCGAGAGCTAGGCGGCGAGCAGCTTCTATGGCCCGCTGATCTGCCGTTGACGAGGCATATCGGGCCAGCATGTCCCGTGAGCGCCACCCCATGCGCCGCATCAGGTCCTGCTCTCCCCCGCCGGCGGCAAGCCACGCGTGCGCCGCGGAGTGCCGGAGCTGGTGGGTGTGGACGCTTCCAAGCCCCGCGAGACGGGCCCGACGGGCGACGACCTCGGCGACGCCGAACGAGGTCAGCGGACCCGACCTCCCGAGCCAGAGGGCAGGATCAGACCGCGTCGCGATGGGCGCGGCGCATCCTGAGATAACGGTCGAGCGCCCGGGCCGTCCGGGACGAAACGGCGACGACCCGTGGTCGGCGACCCTTGCCGAGAACCTGGACGAGCCCCTGCTCGAGGTCGATGTCGCTCGTGGTCATTCCGGCCACCTCGGCGAGACGGCACCCGGTGTCGACCAATAGGCGCAGAAGGGCCGAGTCGCGCCGGTCGTAGAAGTCCGCCCCGTTCGGCTCGCAGGCCTTGACGAGGCGCCGGAGCTCCTCCTCGGATAGGATCGGCACCGGGACCTCAGGGATCGCCGGCGGCGATATGTTGCGCATCGGCGACTCGGTGACCTCCCCCTCGGCCGCCGCCCACCGGAAGAACTGCTGGAGCGAGCGGAACCTCACTCGCGCGCTCGTCGGCCGAAGTCGCAGGACCTGGTCGGCGATGAACGCCTCGACGTGATCCCGGGTGACGTTGGCCGCCGCGGCCGGCATCCCCCGGCTCCGGAGGAACCCCTCGAGCAGGCGGACGGCCTCCGTGTAGCTCTTGATGGTCCGGGGCGCCTTGTTCTCCGCTTGCAGGTGCAGCCGGAACGACGGCAGGAGGCTACCGACCGAGGGCCCGGCGATACCCGCTTCCGGTACGATTTCCGTCGTGTCTGCGCTCATGTTGTGGCTTCCCGAGTTAGTTGGGCTAATCGAGTTATCTGGGCTTGGAGCGCTGTGCTCGGGGAGATCGCAGCATTTCCGCAGGTCACCCACTGGCCCGTGGGGTAACGGTAGCCCGACTGACTCTGGATCAGTTAGTCCTGGTTCGAATCCAGGCGGGCCAGCAAGAGGCTGGGTCTGCGATTCCCCGCCGAGGGTTGTCCCTCGGCTACCCCGGGAGGATCTGGTCGTAGATCTCGTAGTGGCCGATGGTCTGCTGGGGCTGGCCCTGGGACACCGCCGCGCGCATCTCCGCGGTCGCGGCCTCGTAGGCGTGGATGTTGTCCATCGTGTCCCAGAACGTGAGCCCGACGAACAGCCCCGTGCTCCGGTCCGCCATCCAGTAGCCGCCCCGGAACCCCTGGCTCGGCTTCAGCATCGGGCCGACGGTCGACGCGGCCTGCTTCGCCGCCGCCTCCAGCTGGTCGATCACCTCGAGCGGCCACTGGGTCCATGTGATCCTCGCGTTCACGGTGCGCTCCTTCCCCCGGCGCCGCGGCGCGCCGCCTGGTCGAGGTCCGGCCCTCGCGGCCGGGCACGATCGCGGATCATCCGGAACCGGCGGCCGTTGGTCAATCTCGCTGGAGCCGCGACCCGCCTTCGGGGGGGTCAAGTTCGGCCGTCCGCCCGGCCGATGCTCGTTCGGTGGATAGGCTGACGCAGGTGCGGCGACCACTCCGCCACGTGGCGCTTCGGGTCCGGCTCGGGGCCGCGCTGGCGTGCATGGCCGTGGGAATCCCGGTGGCCGCCGGCGGGCCGGTCGCCGTCGCGACGGGGCGGCACCCCGTCCCCGGAACGACCTGCGCGGTGTTCCCGGCGGACAACATCTGGAACACCGACATCTCCACGCTGCCCGTCCATCCGCTGTCGGGCGCCTGGAAGAAGACGATGCACGCGGGATCGACCGACCTGCACCCGGACTTCGGCCCGCCCGGCTACGGGATGCCGTTCGTCGTGGTGAACGGCGACACGCCGACCCACAGGATCAAGTTCCAGTACGCGGACGAGAGCGACGACGTCCCCTACCCGTTCGGCCCGACGACCCCCATCGAGGGCGGGCAGGACTCGGGGGGAGACCGCCACGCCCTGATGGTCGACAAGGACACCTGCACGCTCTACGAGCTGTACCGCGCGTACTGGAACGGCGGCCACCCCAAGGCCGGGAGCGGCGCGGTGTTCGACCTCGGCGCGAACCATCTCCGCCCGAACGGGTGGACCTCCGGGGATGCGGCCGGCCTCCCCATCCTCCCCGGATTGGTCCGGTTCGACGAGGTCAAGGCGGGGTTCATCGGCCACGCTATCAGGTTCACCGCGGAGCTCACCCGCGGCGCGCACCTGTGGCCGGCACGCCACGACGCCAGCGACCTCACGGCCCCCCGCTACCCGCCCATGGGCGCGCGGTTCCGGCTGAAGGCGGGCTTCGGCCTCGAGGGGTTCAGCCGGAACGCGAGGGTGATCCTGCGGGCCATGAAGCACTACGGCCTGATCCTCGCCGACAACGGCTCCGACTGGTACTTCCAGGGAACCCGCGACTCCCGCTGGACGAACACCCTGCTCGACCAGCTGAAGCGGGTCCCCGCCTCGGCCTTCGTCGCCGTGGACGAGTCCGCCTGCAAGGTCGCGAACGACTCCGCGACGGCGGACTGCCCGGCCTGACTCCGATCGTACGGTCCCATCCTTACTGCCCGTGGCCTTGCCGGGACTTGACATGTGACCATCGGGTCACCTATTATCACGGCCATGACCGACGACGACCGCGTGTTCAGGGCGCTGGCGGACCCGACGCGGCGTTTCCTCCTCGACCGGCTCTTCGAGCGCGACGGCCGCACGCTCACGGAGCTCGAGTCCGGGCTGGAGATGACCCGCTTCGGCGTCATGAAGCACCTGCGCGTCCTCGAGGACGCGGGCCTCGTGGTCACCCGCCGGTCGGGCCGGGAGAAGCTGCACTTCCTGAACCCGGTGCCGATCCGGCTGATCCACGACCGGTGGATCGACAAGTATCGGGAGCGCCAGGTCTCGGCGCTGGCAGAGCTCAAGTCCGAGCTCGAGGAGGAGACGGGATGACGACCATGACCGAGACGAAGACCACCCAGGTCTACCGGGTGTACATCAAGGCGACGCCCCAGGCCATCTGGGACGCCATCACGAAGCCGGAGTGGACGGAGCGGTACGGGTTCGGCGGGCGGGTGGAGTACGAACTGCGCCCCGGCGGTTCGTACCGGGTGCCGACGACCGAGGCCATGAAGGAGGCGGGAGCCCAGATGGGGATCTCGACCCCGGATGTGATGGTCGACGGCGAGGTGATCGAGGCCGATCCGCCGCGCCGGCTCGTCCAGACCTGGCGGATGCTCATGGACCGGGAAACCGAGGCGGAGGGATTCACCCGCCTCACGTACGAGATCGAGGAGAGCAGCGGCGGCGTGAGCAGGCTCACCCTCGTCCACGAGCTCGAGGGCGCTCCGAAGCTGGCCGCGCTGACGGCCGGCGAGAGGGAAGCCGAGGGCGCCGGCGGTGGCTGGAGCTGGGTCCTCAGCGACCTCAAGACCCTGCTCGAGACCGGCGAGTCGATGCCCCGCTGAACCCCGACCAGCCCATCGAGCAACAGGTTCGAACGCCACGGCCCCCACGGGGCCGGGTCGACACGGCGGAGACCCCAGCGCGAGCGGGGGTCTCCGCCGCCCGATCAGAGCGTGTCTCGCCCGATCAGATCCGGTCCCACTGGATCATCACCAGGTTGGGGTTGTCCGGTGCGACCTTGACCGGGACGTTCGCCCCGGAGACGAGCTTCGGGGCGTCGTCGGCGGGGACGACCGCGGCGCTGGTCTCCTGGTAGGGCGCCCTCCCCGGGACGTTCACGGTCATCTGCACGGAGAACAGCTTGCTGGCGCCGATGGCCACGCCCGTGTCCTGGGCCTGGAGGATGGTGCCGGTCCCGTCGAGGCCCGTCGCGGAGAGCTGCGCCCGCAGCTGGTCGACGTTCCCCTGGCCCGCGACGTTCACGCTGGTGACGGCCGGGGCGACCATCATGCCGCCCGCGGGCATCCCGCCCGAGTACCCGCCGGGCTGCATCGGCATGGCCGATCCCGGCATGGCTCCCCCCCACTGCCCGGCTCCGCCCGGCCATACCGGCTGGACCTGCCCGGCCCCGCCCTCCCAGTCGATGATCACCTTGCCGGGGTCCTTCTGGTCCACCTTCACCGGCAGGGTCCGCCCCACCGAAAGCGAGCCCACCAGCATCAGCGGCACGAACTGCTTCACCTCGATCGGGTAGGGATTCCGTCCCGGGACGTTCACCATGAGGTTCAACCCGATCTGCGGGTTGTTGTTCAAGTACATGCCGGTCTGGGTCATGCCGGTGATCTGGGCCGACCCGGCGAGCCCGGTCTGGTCGATGCGGTCGGCCTCCGCGGCCTTCTTCCGCGAACCGATCCCGAAGACCAGCAGACCGATCCCCACGATGCCAAGGATCGCGCCCGTCATGGTCAGCCCCGAGATGTCCTGCGACAACCCGAAGACAAAGAACCCGGCGGACAGCGCCAGCTCGAAGATCGCGGTGCCGATGAGCCAGCTACCGGTGTACTTGCCGTACGTCGACGACGTGAACGTGGGCACTTTCTTCCTCCTCCCGCCCTGCAGCCGGCGCGGACGTTAGCAGTCCGAGCCCGCCGGAGGAACCCCCCCCAGAGGTCCTAGGAAGCCCGGCGATCCCGGTCGCCCTGGGCGAGCTCACGCTCCGCCCCGTGCCGGGGGGTGGGGTCCATGAAGAAATGGGTCACGGAGGGCACGGCTTCCCGGACCTGCCGGTCGATACGATCGGCCATCTGTTCGACCTGGTCCGTGCTCATGCCGTCGCCCAGGTCCACCCGTGCAGCGACCATCAGCGACTCCGGCCCGAGGACCATCGTGAGCAGCTCGATGACCCGCTCGACGCCGTCGTGGTCCTCGATGGTCCGCCGGATCTTCTCCCGGTCCTCCTCCGGGGCGGCTTCCCCCAGCAGCAGGCCCTTGGTGTTCCTCCCGAGACGGAACGCGATGTACGCCAGCAGGCATCCGATGAGCAGCGAGGCGATGGGGTCGAACGCGTGGATCCCGGTGACCTGGGACAGCCCCACCCCGAGGAACGCGATGAGGATGCCGACCAGCGCGCCCGAGTCCTCCAGCAGCACGGTCTTCACCGTGGGGTCCTTGCTCTCCCGGACGAACTCCCGGAACCCCATCTCCTGCTCGCGGGCCTGGGACTGGGTCTGGCGGTACGCCCGGAACCACGAGGTGCCCTCGGCGAGGGCCGCGACCACCAGCACCGCGTAGGCCGCGATGTAGCCGGCGGTGTCCTCCTTCCCGCCCGCGATGAGCCCCCCGATCCCCTGGAGGAACGAGAAGCCGGCGCCCAGGATGAAGATCCCCATGGCCGCGATGAACGCCCAGAAGAACCGTTCCTTGCCGTAGCCGAAGGGATGCTCCTCGTCGGCCGGGCGGTCCCCCATCTTCAGCGAGACCAGCAGGAACACCTGGTCCGCGGTGTCGGCGAAGGAGTGCGCGCCCTCGGCGAGGATCGCGGCAGACCCGGAGATGGCGCCGGCCACGAACTTCGACACGGCGATCAGAAGGTTGGCCCCCGCCGCCACGAGGACCGTCTGCTTGCTCTCCGAGGCCATAGTCCTCCCGGGGGCCGGACGGCCGCGCAACTCGTGAGCGCGGCCTGGACTCCATGTACCCGTCGGGCGGCGCGCCGACACGACCGCCAAATGGGTTGCCCGCGGGGCGGGTGGACTACGAGGCCAGCGGGATCGTCCCCCGGACCCGGGTTCCCCGGCCCGGGGTGGATTCGACGCGCAGGGTGCCTCCGACCGCGCCCAGGCGGTCGTTCATGTTGGTGAACCCCACGCCGTCCCGCCGGGCGGTCACGTCGAACCCCGCGCCGTCGTCGGAGGCCTCGAACAGCAGCGCCCCGGCCTCCTCCCACACGCGGACGACCACCGACGCGCCCTCGCCCGCGTACTTCCCGGCGTTCTGCATGGCCTCCAGGCAGCAGAAGTACACGGTGGCCTCGACCTCGGCGGAGTGCCGGCCCACGTCCTCGGACCGGACCTCGACCGGGAGCGCCGCGCGGCGCGCGGCGGACTCCAGGGCGGGCGCGAGGCCCCGGTCGGCCAGGAGCGGCGGGTAGATCCCGTGGGCCAGGGTGCGCAGCTGCTGCACGGCTTCCTCGATGTCGCCGCCCAGCTCCTCCATCAGCTCGGACGACTTGGCGGGGTCCCGCTCGCTCAGCTGCCGGGCGAGGCGAAGCTTCACCGCGATGGCCACCAGGTGCTGCTGGGCGCCGTCGTGGAGGTTCCGCTCGATGCGTCGCCGTTCCTGGTTGGCCACGGCCACGATGCGCCCCCGGGACGCCTGGAGCTCGCCGGCCTGCCGGCGCACCTCGTCCAGCGACGACTGCAGGGCCGAGTCCAGCCGGACGTTGTGCATGGCCAGCCCGACCTGCCGGGAGAGCTCGGCCAGGACCCGGTCCTCCTCGTCGTCGAACGGCTGCCCCTCCGGCGCCCGCTCGGCGACGAGGAGCCCGAGCAGCTCACCGGAGTGCGTGACCGGGGCCAGGCGCAGCACGGCGTCCTCCCGCCCCTCCAGGACCCCGGGGAGCCACAGGCGGGCCCACGCGGGCCCGCACAGGCCCGCCCGGGAGACCGTGGTCTCCTCGGTCTGGCCGAGGGCGATCGGGCGGCGGCGCCCCTCGGGATCGGAGGCCGAGAGCTCCAGCTTGCCGCCCATGGCGGTCCACATCTCCGCCGCGCGCAGCGCGAACGCCGAGCGCACCGACTCCACCATCTGCAGCAGGAGCTCGTCGAGCGGCACCGACCGCGACATCCTGGTGCCGAACGAGCGCAGGACGTCCTCCGACGTCGGGCGGCCGCCGTAGGCCAGGCGGGAGGCCAGCCGGCGCAGCCGCCCCCGGGCGGGGACGTACAGCAGCGCCGCCACGGCGGCGGCGACCATCGACAGGACGAGAAGCGTCCGCTCGTCGTGTCGGGGAACGCGTCCCAGGCCGACCACGACCGCCACGTAGATCCCCGCGACGATCGCCGAGAGCCCCGCGAGCGACACCGCGTGGGCGAACAGGGCGTCGATCGACACCGCGATTCCCGGCGCCGCTTCCAGCAGCAGCGCGACCGGCACGGCGACTGTCCAGCCGACCGCCCACAGCCCCGCCGACGGCGGCCAGTCGACGAGCGCCCACAGGATCCCCACGGCCACGGCGCCCCAGGCCGCCGTGAGGGTTCCCAGCGCGAACCACTTCATGTGCCGCTGCTCGTTCGGGGTGACCCGACCGAACCGGTCGGCGAATCCGGGGGCACCTACCAGCAGAGCGACCGCGACCTCGCCGGCGACGAGGGGCGTGTTCACGCTGCCTCCCGCCATCGCCAGGGCGGCGGCTCCGGCGCCCACGTAGGCGAGGCCGGCGACCACCCGGCGGGTCGTCGTGGCGAGGCGTCCGTCCGGCATCGACAGCAGCAGATGGGCGCCGACGGCGGGCAGCAGGCCGGCCGCGGCCGGGCCCAGGTCCCCGTTCAGCAGCCCGATGCCCGCCACCGCCGCTCCCCCACCGAGGATTGCGCCCAGGGACTCGCCCCGGAACCGGAACGTCCTGATCGTCCCGGCCGCCGCCCACACCAGCGCGGTCGCGGCGAGCAGGATCAGTCCCTGCCCCGCCCCCCGCACGACCTGGGCGACGAGCGCGGCGCCGGACAGGCCGATTCCGGCCACCGCGAGCGCGGCACCGAGGGCGAAGGATCCCCTCCTGCGATCACTCCCGACATCCACGTGGGGTGCTGTACCCGCCTTTACCGTGGTGGCCATTCCGAATTCCCCTTTCTCATTCCGCTCTCAGCGCCCGCGCGGGATTGGTCCGCGCGGCCCGAAGTCCCGGCATCGGCGCGACGAGGTTCGCGACGAGGAACGTCCCGGCGGCGACCGCCAGCGCGATCAGGGCGGGCACCACGGGATCGGGGACCACCCCCAGCGCGCCGGCGAACGCGTTCCACGCCCACCGCCCGGCGGCCAGCCCGATCGGCACCCCGATCGCGAGCGCCACCACCGCGGTGGTAGTGGCCTGCCAGGCGACCGTGCTCCACACCTGCCGCCTGACGAACCCCAGCGTCTTCAACAGGGCCAGGTCCCGCCGGCGGCGCCGGACCGCGGAGGCCAGGGCGTGGGCGAGGGTCGCCGCGGCGATCAGGGCCAGGCCGACGGCGAGCACCAGCGGCAGACGCCGGACCCGGCCAACGTTGCCCAGGTCCTCGGCCAGCGCAGGCCCCTCCACGGGTGTCCCACCGATCTGCCGGCCCACCCGGCTCAGGGACCGCAGCGCGGCGCCATGGTCCACTCCCGGCCGCAGGCGCACCGGGAAGACGTTCTCGGGCGCTCTGGGTACGAGGGCCCGGAGCGCGTCGAATGTCATCCCGCCCCCCTGTCCCAGAGACTCCGCCCCGCCCCCCTCGGGCAGGACGACCCGCGCGGTGACGCGCATGTCCAGCGTGCGTGCCCCGACGCGGGCGTGGACCGTGTCACCCAGTCCGATGCGCAGGTCCTGCATCGTCTTCGATCCCAGGGCGACCTCGGTATCGTCGCCCGGCCACGTGCCGGCGACCACGGACGGCGTGACCCGCCCCCGGACGGTGTCGATCGCCCACACGGTGACTCGCGTCGAGCGGCCCTCCGCCCGGAAATCCACCGGGGTGATGATGTTGCCGCCCGAGAACTCCCCCACGAAATGGTCCCGGCGAAGGAGGGGGATCGCTCGTCCGGCCAGATCACCCGAGTATGGATTCCCCAAGCCGACGTCCCAGTCCCACCCGGACAGCCGGGGAGTCGAGAGCAGGCGATCGAAGCTCGACCCGAACGTGAACGCCCCGACCATTGCCGCCACTGCGAGGGCCAGGCCCACCATCGTGGTCCACACGGGAACGGCAGTGCGGCCCCGACCCGGGAGCAGCGCCATGCGGACTCCGGACGTGACGGTGGGCGGAGCGCCGGCGTCGGCCAGGGCGCCCACCACCCAGCTCGGACGGAGGGCGGACTCCGGGACGATCACCCCCTGCTGGTCACCCCGGGCGGCCGCGGCCCGCCATGCGGGAATGACGCCGACGGCCACCGCGGCGGCGATGAAAGCGAGGACCCCCAGCGCCAGGACGGGCGCGTCCACGGACAGGCCCGGGTGTGGTTCAACGATCCTGGCCCGGCCGAACGGCGTGAACGGAGAGAGCCCGACGGCGACGGCCGCCGCTACGACGGCGGCGGCGGCGCCAATCAGGACGCTCCGGAGGATCCCCCCCGCGAAGAGCTGGCCCCGGCTGAACCCCAGGGCCCGGAGGGTCGGATGCTCGATGCCGTCGAGGAACTGCTGGCGGGCGAGCGCCTGGCCCACCACGAGCAGACCCACCAGCGCGGCGAGCGCGGCGAAGATCCACAGGGCCACCGCCAGCGGATGGAGCTGGTTCTGGGTGATCCGGGCCGCGTCCCCGAAGGCGGCCGCGCCGACCGGCCCGCCCCGGGCCAGACGGTCCACGTCGTTGGAGAAGCGGAACGCGTCGGCCTGCCCGTGGCGCAGCCGGACCGCGATCCCCGGTGCGTTCTCGAACCGGCCGCTGGCTTCACGGTCGAACGCCTGGGTGAAGTACACGGCCCCGTACTCCCCGTCCGCGGTCAGGGCCTCCGGGTCGACGACGATGCCGACGATCCGGAAGGTGCGCGACCCGGCGAAGACCCCCGGAGGCGTGGCCGCTGCGCCGGCCTGCAGCACACTGGGATCGACTCCGGGCCGGAGGAACCTGGCGGTGAACGTGGAGCCGGGGCCGACCCGCAGGTGCAGGGCCCCCTCCATCTGGGCGCTCGAGGCGTAGCCGAGGATCACCTCGTCGGGGCGCGACGGATCGGCCAGCCTTCCCTCCAGGACCTTGAACCTCCCCAGGCCGAGCCCGCCCGAGGATCCGCGCACGCGGCCGTCGCCCTGGCCGACCGGGTACAGGCGCCCACGCTGCGTGGGCACGAAGCTGTAGTCGGCGCACCGGGCAGAGTCGGTGACCTCGGGGAGCGCGGCCACGCGATCGAGATCGACCCTGCCGAAGCCGAAGAGGCCGACCGACCCGATCGCCGCGTCGGGAGGACGCTCGAACGCCAGGAGCCGCGAGTACGCCGTGTCGGTTCGCCGGGCCCCGGCGGCGGCCCCCAGAACGAGACCCCCCGCCAGGCCGAGGACGAGCGCCACCCCGGCCGCGGAACGCCACCGCCGCCTGAGCCCCGACCGCACCAGCACCCACACCGCGGCCATCACTCGCTCCTCAGGACTTCCGCCGGGCGGGTCCGCGCGGCGACCCGGCCGGGGATGGCGGCCATCGCGTTCGCCACCGCGAGCGTCGCCGGGACGATCAGGAGTACCGCGATGATCGGGACGATCGCGACGGGGACCACGCCCAGTTGCCCGGCGAAGAAATTCCATCCCCACCGCCCGGCGACGGCGCCGAGCGGGATCCCGACCGCGACCGCGATGACGGCGAGCGTCGTGGCCTGCCAGGCCACGGTCGCGGACACCTGCCTCCTGGAGAAGCCGATGGTTTTGAGGATGGCCAGGTCCCGGCGGCGGCGGCGGACGGAGGTGACCAGCGTGTGGGCCAGCGTGGCGGCGGCGAGCAGCGCGACGATCCCGGCCAGCGCGATGGGCACCCCCCGGACGTCGCCCAGGTTGGCCACGCGCTGCGACTGCACGAGCGGCAGGTCGAAGAAGAACGGGACGGTCCGGCTGAGCTCCGCGATCACCTTCCCGCCTTCCACGCCGGGGGCGAACCGGACGAACTCGGCGGTCTCCCCGGCGCTGTGCGGGTCGACCTGCCGCACCCAGTCCAGGGAGACCACGGCGCCGTCCCCCGGCCGGGCGAAGGAGAAGAACAGGTTCGGCATGGCGACCCGCCCGACCACACGCATGGTGGTCGTGGTGCCCCGCTCTCGGACGCGGACGGTCCCCCCGATGCCGACGCCGGCCGACCGCATGGTCTCCGACCCCAGGGCGATCTCATCGGGCGAGGATGGGAGGGAGCCCTCGGCCAGCGACGGGGTCACCGAGCCTTTCCTCGACTCCATCGCGATGCTGAGCACCAAGTTCCCGTTCACCGTGACCTCCGGGAGGGTGCCGACCGCGTAGCCCTCCACCCGCGGGTCGTCGGACAGGAAAGCGATGACCTTCCGCTCCGACGCCTCGGACTCGGCGCTCGACGCCTCCCCGTTGAGGTCGATGCCCACGAGCGCGTCCCAGTTCCACCCGGAGAGCGCGGGCGTGGTGGTGAGGTGCTGCAGGCTCGCCCCGAAGGACAACGCGGCAGCCAGCGCGAACAGGCCCAGGGTGGTGCCGAGCATCGTGGTCCGCACCGGCACGGCGGTCCGTCCACGGCCCGGCTCGAGGGCCATGCGGACCCCGGTGACCGCGCTGGGTGCCCGCCCGAGCCGGGCCAGCAGCTCGGCGAGCGCCGAGGGCCGCCGCGCGCCGGCCTCGAGGACGCCGAGGCCCGTGCCCCGGGCCCGGGCGGCCCGCCAGACGGGGATGGCCCCCACCAGCGCCACCAGGACGGCGATTGCCGCCGCCCCCGCCGCCACGGCCATCGCGTCCACCGCAAACCCGGGGTGCGGCTCAGCAAGCCGGGCCAGTCCGGTCGGGGTGAGCGGGGACAGCAGGATGCCGACCCCGGCCGCGATCGCGGCGCCGACGAGACCGATCCCCGCGACGCGGACGACCCCGACCGCAAACAGCTGCCTGGGGGACATCCCGAGGGCTCGCAGGGTCGGGTACTCCGTCGATTCCAGGAAGGTGTGGCGGGCCAGGGACTGGCCGAAGATGGCCAGCCCGGCCACCACGAGAAGGATCGCGAGCACCCACAGGGCGATGGCCTGGGCCTTCGTCGCGCTCTGGACGCCGGCGGTCTGCTGGACCTGCTTGAACGGAAATTCGAACGACACCCGCAGGCGCTCGTGGAGCGCGTCCAGCTCCCGCCGGAACGCCGGGACGTCGGCCGTTCCGTGGCGCAGGCGAACGGCCACCGCCGCGTCGGACTCGCTGAACAGCGATTTGTGCGCCCGGTAGAACGCCGGCGTGAGGTGGAAGCCGGCCAGGTACCCGCCCGACACCGGCTCGAACTCTCCCGGCGCGGCGCCGACGCCGACGACCGTCAGCGGGATCCGCGGGGGCCGCTGGCCCGGGGGAGGCGCCGAACCGAACCTGCCACCGAAGATGCCCAGCTGGACTCGGTCCCCCGGCTCGAGGTGCAGCCGCTGAGCTACCGTGGAGCTGGCGACCGCCTCGTCGGGCCGGGAGGGGTTCGCCCGCCGGCCCGAGAGCATCTTGAGCGTGTTGAGGGTGGTCCCGAAGCGTCCGTCCGGGCTCACGATCGGGAACACGTCGGGGAACGACAGCGTCGCACCCGACGCGGTGCGAACGCCCAGCGCCGTGATGGTCACGATCGAGTACTGGACGACCTGAGGGAGCCGTTCGACCTCCCCGAAGGCGGGCCTGCGGTCCTTGCCGAAGGGGTTCACCACGAGGTCGAGCCCGTGCTGTGCCCTCACGAACCTGGGGTAGGCGGTCTCGGTCCGGCGGGCCCCGGCCGCCGCCGCGATCACGACCCCGCCCATGAGCCCTACCAGGACGGCCAGCGTCACGGCAGCCGGGAACCGAGACCGGAGCTCGGACCTGACCCGCATCCACACGGCCCCCATCACTCGGTCCTCAGCACCACGGAGGGGCGGGTCCGCGCGGCAAGCCGCCCCGGCACGGCCGCGACGAGGTTGGCGAGGACGAGCGCCGCCGGGACCGCGACGAGTGAGGCGACCACCGCCACGGCGGGCTCCGGGATCACGCCCAGCTGGTCGGCGAACAGCGTCCACGTCCATCGGCCGGCCGCCAGCCCGAGGGGCAGGCCCACGACCAGCGCGATCACGACGACAGTCGTGGCCTGCCAGGCCACGGTGGCCGAGACCTGCCGCCTGACGAACCCGAGGGTCTTCAGCACCGCGAGGTCGCGGCGCCGGCGGCGGACCGACGTCACCAGCATGTGAGCCACGGCCGCCGCGGCCGCTAGGGAGAGGATCCCGGACAGCAGCAAGGGCAGCGCCTGGATCCGTCGGAGGTTCACGATCTCCGTGCCCTGGTTCGGCCCCTCCGCCTGGGCGCCGTACCGCCCGAACTGCCGGTCCAGCTTGCGGGCCTCGCCCTCGACCTCGACCCCCGGCGCGAGCGTCATCGCGAAGCCGTTGGCCAGTGCTCCCGGGGCCACGGAGTGGAGGCCCGCCAGGGTGAGGCCCGCTCCCTCCCCGAGGCCGGGGCCGAAGCCCTCGTCCGGGAACACGGCCCGCCCCACGACCCGCATGGTCACGGTGTGGTCCCCTCGGCGGACGGGGATCGGGTCGCCGATGCCTGCGCCGATCGCCCGGAGGGTCTTGCCGCCCAGGGCGATCTCCTGGGGCGACCGGGGCCACCGCCCCTCGGCCACGGCAGGGTGGATATGGCCCCTGATCTCCTGGAACGCCCACGCGTTGACCCGGGCCCCATCTCCCTCACCGATCCGGAGGAACTCCCGGACGCTGGCCGCCGAGAGCCCCCGCACCGCGGGATCCCGGACGAGCCCCGCGCGCACCGCCGCCGTCGCCGCGGGACCGGCGAAGGGATTCCCCGTGTCGATGTCCCACGTCCTCCCGTACAGCCTCGGTGTGTCCACGAGGTGCTGGAAGCTCGCCCCGACCGTCAGGGCCGCCGCCACGGCCGCGACCGACAGGGCGGCGCCCATCACGGCGCTGCGCACCGGCGTGGCCATGCGGCCCCGCCCGGGCTCCACGGCCATGCGGACGCCGGCCACTGCCGTGGGCGGCATGCCCGTCCGGGCGAACCACGTGGCGACCGCGGAGGGACGGCCGCTTCCGGCCAGCTCCACCGATCCGAACAGGCCCCCGCGGACGCGCGCAGCCCGCCAGGCGGGGAGGACGCCGACGAGGAGGGTCAATGCGACGAGGATCCCCGCCCCCCCGGCGAGGACGGCGGTGTCGAACGACATTCCGGGGTGGGGCTCCGCCAGACGGGCCAGGCGACCGAGCGGCGAGAGCGGCGACAGGCCGACAGCCAGCACGATGGCGAGCGCCGCGCCCGTCACGCCGACCAGGGCGGTTCGCAGCATGGCGACGCCGAACAGCTGCCAGTTGGTCATCCCGAGCGCCCGGAGTCTCGGGTTCTCCGTCGACTCCTCGAACGTCCGCCGGATGAGCGCCTGCCCGAAGATCAGCAGGCCCGCGAGGGCGGCGAGCGCGGCGAACACCTCCAGCGAGAGAGCCAGCAGGTGTGTGGACCGGTTCACGAACGTGGCCTCGTCCCCGATGGTGAAGGAGAGTGCCCCCGGCCTGAGGTCGTCGACCTCACGCTGGAATGCCGGAGCGTCGGCGAGTCCGTGGCGCAGTCGGACCCCGGCGGTCGTGAACGTGAGTGCGCGACGCTGGTAGGCCCGCTCGAACGCGGGCGTGATGTAGACGTCGTGGCTTCCCTGGAGCTCCCCCTCTCCCAGCATGACGCCGACCACCTTCGCGGTGACCGGGGGCAGAACGTCCCGGCGGCCGATGGCGCCCTCGAAGGCCCGCTCCGGGTCGGTCCCCTTCCGGATCACGAGCAACTGGATCCGGGAGCCCACGCGCACCCGGGGATCGGGGTGGGCCAGATACCCCACGGCCACCTCGTCTACCCGGCCCGGATCGGGGATCCTTCCCTCGAGCAGCTTCGCGGAGTAGGGGGTCGGCCCGGGGAACCGGTACTGCATGTTGCACTCGCCGTCGTAGAGCACCTTCCCGTCGGCCGTCCGGCACACCGCGCTCAGGGCCGAGACGATCCGGCCGTCGGCCACCTGGGGCAGCGCGAGGACGCGGTGCAGGTCGACGGGGGGAAAGCCAGTCTGCCCTCCCTGTCCGCTCAACACGAACGCCTGGGGAGGCCTCATCGTGGAGATGAACCGGTCGTACGCGGAATCGGTCCGACGCCCCCCGGCGAGCGATGCGAGCGTGACGCCCCCGAACACGCCGAGCACGAGGGCCAGCGCGATCAGCGAGCGGAGGCCCGACCGGAGCTCGGCGCGGAGCCGGGCCCAGACGGCGGTCAACTCAGTGCTCCTCGGCCCCGTCGTCGAGCGTCCCGAACGTGGGGTCGTGGCCGGCGGCCACGCCCACGGGGGTCGCGCCGTCGTCGATCCGGCCGTCGCGCATCAGCACGATCCGGTCGGCGGCCGCGGCCACCGAGTTGTCGTGAGTGACCAGGAGGATGGCCTGGCCGTCGCGGTGGAGGCGGCGGAACAGCTCCATGACCTCCGCCCCGCCCGCCGAGTCCAGCGCCCCGGTGGGCTCGTCGGCCAGCAGCAGCGTCGGCTGGTTGGCCAGGGCCCGGGCGATGGCCAGGCGCTGGCGCTGGCCGCCGGACAGCACGCCGGGCGCCTTCCCGGCCTTGTCGGACAGGCCGAGGAGGTCGAGCAGGTCGCGGGCCCTCGTCTCCGCCTGCCGCCGGGGCATGCCGGCCACGATCGCCGGCAGCGTGACGTTCTCGAGCACGCTCATCCCCTCGAGCAGGTTGAAGAACTGGAACACGATGCCGATGTGGCGCCGGCGCATCCGGGCCAGGTCGTCCTCGTCCATCCCCCCCAGCGACTCCCCGGCCACCGAGATCTCACCCTCGGTCGGGGTGTCCAGGCCGGCCACGAGGTTCAACAGGGTCGACTTCCCGCACCCGGAGGGCCCCATGACGGCGACGAACTCGCCGGCGGCGAGGCCCATGTCGACCCCCCGCAGGGCGCGAACGGGCGCGCCCTCCGCCTCCTCGGACTGGTACGTCTTGCGCAGGCCTCGGACCTCGAGCGTGTCCACGGTTCCCCTCCTCCTCGTCAACGCGTATCCACGGATACGATCGGATCATCCGCCTCGCGATCGCGCGAGGGAAGGGTGGAGGCCGCCGAGGCCCGGAAGGCCTCACCGAGGTCGCCGGTGGTGCTGGCACCCTGACACGGGCCAGGCACGTGCGGGCCGCCCGACCCCTCCGCGGCGCGCAACAGCCCCGCGTGCCGCCCGGGCTGTGCAGGAGGGTACCAACCGACGTTTACGCCTCCGGCAAGCCGAGCACATACCCCGCGAGGCCGAGGACCTCGGACTTGCGCCGCGCCGCCTGTGCGACCCGGTGATCCCGGCGGGAACTTAGAGGCCCAGCGGGTTGCCGCTCTGTAGACTGAAATCCCCGCCGAGGTCCCATCGTCTAGTGGCCTAGGACACCACCCTCTCAAGGTGGAGGCACGGGTTCGAATCCCGTTGGGACTACCAGCAGAAACACAGCATCCAAGGAGGCGTCTCCACCCCGATCAAGGTGCAGACACAGGTCTGGGCAACGAGCAAGAGCCCAGGTCAGGGGGTCCGTCAAGCCAACAACCCAAGTTTCGTCCCGCATTTGTCCCGCGAACGAACGGGAACGTCACGAGGGCCCGGACAACGGACAGGGTGAGTTACGAGCGGAGCTCGACGGCTCTGACCCTCGACCGTTACTACCTCCTTCATGGGCCCGGACGGCAGACCTTCTGGAGAGAAGAGCTCGTGGCGGGGCCTTCCAGTACTTCGTCTGGACGGGCGTGCCGTTCGCCTCGAAGGGCGTACATCGATCCGGCCTACTTCCCGCAGTTCTTCGCACAAGCCCTCAACCCGAAGCTCGCATCCCAGTTGAACACCGCACGGCGACCGATCATCGCGAGCATCTTGTTCGAGCCGTCGGGACCGTCGCCTGGCACGCGTTGCCTCCGTTGTACACGGTCTCTAGGGCCGACCTGGATGATCTATGCGGCACAGGAACGTTGGATGGCCCAGCGCGCCGGAGCGACCACGATCGAGTTCGACGACGCGAGCCACCCTGGTGGATACACGCACTACGCAGCACGGTCGTGAGCTCATCGAGGACCCAGCAGCGACAGCCATCTCGACACTCGCGATGTCTCGTCCAATGTCCTCGGGGGAACGGAAGGACGATATGCTGGATATCCCTCTCGTCCACGGGTCGTACGTGACGTCATCGGTGTCGTCAGTCTCCGATGCTGACGACGAGCTTCCCTCGGGCCTGTCCCGATTCCAGGTAGCGGATGGCCTCCGACAATTCGCTCAGCGGGAACGTCTTGTCGATGACCGGCGTGACCTTCCCGGCTTCGATGAGCTCCTTTATGACCACCAGGCGGTCTCCCGGATCCTTGACGCCACGGAAGGGGTGCAGCTGGCGCACGAAGGGAGCCATCACCATCAGCTTGGCGAAGCGGCCCAGGCTGCCGAACCAGCGGTGGCCCGTGGCTCCGTACTGGTCGTGCCCGATCAGGACGTAGGTCCCCTCGGGAGCGATCGCGCGCTTGATGGCCGGCCACGGATGGTTCCCGGCGATGTCGAGGATGACGTCGTATCGCTCGCCGCTCCGGGTGAAGTCCTGCTGCGTGTAGTCGAGGACCCGATCGGCGCCGATCGACCGGATCATGTCCAGCTTCTCGGCGGCATCCACGCCGGTCACGTTCGCTCCGTACGCCTTGGCGAGCTGCACCGCGAAGGCCCCCACCGCCCCACCCGCGCCGTTGATCAAGATCGTCTGTCCAGCCGCGATCCGTCCCTCATCGCGAACGCCCTGAACCGCGAGCGAACCGGACGTGGGGACGGCCGCGGCCTGTTCGAACGTGAGACCGGCGGCCTTCAG
>DASWCX010000179.1:0-20232 GCA_036395815.1 Actinomycetota bacterium
TGGTCGGATCCACGGCGCTCGGCGGTTCCCTGGACCCGGAGCACACCCGGGACATCCTGGATCGCTTCTACGACGCGATGACAGCTGAGATCGCGCTGGGCGGTGGAACCGTCGAGAAGTTCATCGGCGACGCCGTCGTCGCCGTGTTCGGCGCGCCGACGGCGCAGGAGGACCACGCCGAGCGGGCGCTGCAGGTGGGGCTCTGGATGCAGGCCCGGCTGGCCGAGCTGTTCGGCGAGCGGTTGGCGCTTCGGATCGGCGTGAACACGGGCGAGGTCGTGGTGGGACGGCCCCGCGAGGGCAGCTCCTTCGTGACCGGCGACGCCGTGAACGTGGCCGCCCGGCTGGAGCAGGGCGCCCCGCCGGGCCAGGTGCTCGTGGGGGAGCGTACGGCCGCCCTGGTCGGCGGGGCCTTCGAGTTCGACGAGACCGTCGCCATCGCGGCCAAGGGGAAGCCGGAAGGCGTCCCGTGCCGCCGGCTCATCCGCATGGTGGCCCCGCGGCGCCCTCGCGGCGGCCGGGGCCTGAGCACAGCCTTCGTCGGCCGCGAGCGACAGCTGGCAGCGTTGCAGGAGCAACTCCAGGGGAGCATCGAGGCGGGACGGCCGCGAGTGGTCACCCTGATCGGGGAGGCCGGAGTCGGCAAGACGAGCGTCCTGCGCGAGTTCCGGTCGCGGCTGCCCGAGGATGTTCGGTTCCGGCTCGGTCGCTGCCTGTCCTACGGGCGCAGCGTCACCTTCAGCCCACTCGCCGACGTGCTGCGGTCGGAGCTCGGGCTTCGGGAGGAGGATCCGCCGGAGGCCGTGCTCGCCCGGTTGGGCGGCCGCGAGATCCTGGCCCTCACGCTCGGGCTGGACGTGGCCGGCGAGCTCGACCCTCGTGCCGCGGGCCAGCGGCTCCAGGAGGAGTGGGTGAGCCTGCTCGACGGGCTCGTCAGCCAAGGGCCGATCGTGCTGGCCGTCGAGGACCTGCACTGGGCGGCCGAGCCGCTACTCGAGCTGCTCGACCGGGTCCTCGACGAAGTGGCCAGCCCCTTCCTGCTCCTGGCCACGGCCAGGCCCGGAGGACCTTCGTTGCGCGCCGCCGGCGAATCTATGGACCTCGAGCCACTGTCCGAACGGGAGGCCGAGGAGATGCTCGACCGGGTGCTGGGCGCCCCGCTCCTGGCTCCCGCTCGGGAGCTCGTCATCGGGCATGCGGAGGGCAACCCGTTCTTCCTCGAGGAAGTGCTCGCGGAGCTGATCGACCGCCGGCTGCTGGAGCGACGGAACGGCGAATGGGCCCTCCGGGACGGCGCGAGAGGCCTTGGGATCCCCGATTCGGTCCAGGGGGTGCTGGCTGGAAGGATCGACCTCCTCACGTCCCCGGCGAAGACCGCCCTCCAGGCGGCCGCCGTGATCGGCCGTTCGTTCAGCGCGCCGGCCCTGGCCTCGCTGGTCGGGTCCGCGGCCGAGGTCCGGACCCTGGTCGAGCGAGGGTTCATCCGGCCGACCGAGCCCGAGCTCGTCTTCAAGCACGCCCTGACCCGTGAGGTCGCCTACGGCAGCCTGCCGAAGGCCGAGAGGGCCCGGCTGCACGCTTCGTACGCCGTCTGGCTGGAGGGGCAGGAGGCGGGAGACGCCCGCGCGGGCACGCTCGCCTACCACTACGCGGAAGCGGTGAACGCCGACATCGCCGAGTTGGCCTGGCGGGACCGGGAAGACGAGGTCGAGCGCTTACGAGCCAAGGCACTCGACTGGCTCCGACGTGCGGCCGACCTGGCGCTCGGTCGGTTCGACCTCGGGGACGCGCTCGCGCTCCTCCACCGTGCGGCGGAAGTCGCGCCGGGGGACGGCGGGATCTGGCACGAGATCGGACGGGTGAACGCCCTCAAGTTCGACGGCGAGGCCTACTGGAAGGCCATGTTGAGAGCGGTCGACCTGACCACGAAGCAGGAATCGCTCGCGGAGCTCTACGGGGAGCTCGCGTTCGAGACGACGATGCGGGGGGCGATGTGGAAGCGGCACCCGGACGACGAACTCGTCTCGGGGTGGACCGGCAAGGCGCTCGAGCTGGCCGCTCCAGAGAGCCGTGCGTTCGCGTACGCGTCGATCGCGAAGGGGATGCGGCAGGACGACGTGCCGGCGACCGAGCGAGCGATCTCGATCGCCGAGCGGCTCGACGACGTCGAGCTCCTCTCCTTCGGCCTGTTCACGCTGTTCGGGATCGCCCTCGTCGCCCCCGACTACGCGTCCGCGTACGAGTGGGCGCGGAAACGACTCGCCCTCGCGGACCGGTTGACCGATCCGGATCACCTTGCTCTGATCCATTGGGGATCTTCCACAGCGGAGCTCGCGCTCGGACACCTCGACGAGGCCGCCGCGCACGCTCGCAGGCACGACGCGATCGGTGCTCGGCTCAGTCCCCACCATGCCGTCCACGCGGTTGGCAACCTGCTCACGGTGGAGGAAGCCGCGGGCAGGTGGGACCGGGTTCGAGACATGCAGGAGCGCGTGGAACGCGCCGTCGTCGAGAACGCCGACACCCCCTGCGTCGAGAACG
This sequence comes from Actinomycetota bacterium, assembly GCA_036395815.1. GTDB lineage: Bacteria > Actinomycetota > UBA4738 > UBA4738 > UBA4738 > DASWCX01. Next base: position 2,542 of record DASWCX010000179.1, read on the forward strand.
CGAGGTGCCTGCTGTCGTGCGCGGCAGCGTGCGCGGAGCTCGGACTGGACGCCGAAGCGCGGCGGCTCGAGGACGCCACCAACGCCCTGGGCATGGAGGAGTATGAATACTGGCTCGACCCGCTGCGTGCTCGGCTGGCCCTGGTTCGTGGCGATCTCGATGCCCTCGTCGGGATGATCGTTGGGTCGGACAAGTGGCCCTGGACCACGTGGCGCCACCTAGACGGCGCGACCACCCGTCTGGACGCCCTGATCGCCCTCGGCCGGCTTGACCAAGCGGAAGAGGAGGCCACACGGTTCGTCCAGCCGGGCACCTACATGGAGCCGTTCGCGCTCCGAACGCTCGGGTTCGTCCGCCGAGACCCCGATCTGATCGCGCAGGCCGTGGAGCGCTTCGAGGCGCTCGGGCTGAACTGGCACGCAGCTCAGACTCGTGACCGTTTCCCTTCCGGGGCGTAGCTATGGAGACTACGTGACTGCACCGAAAGATCGTGCGGACGGAGTTCTTCCTGACTGACTGCGGCACCTATGTCACGTGCTTCAGGTCGGCGGTGGCGGTTGCATACTGCGGGCGCCCGGTGGGCCGATAGACCTGGATCGTCACCCCCTTCGAGGTGGCTCGCGAGTCGACCAGGTCAAGCGCGGTGTCCGGGCCGGTGTCGGGGAATAGCCGCGTGCCCTGGCCGATGACCACGGGATAGGTGAGCAGGGTGATCTCGTCGACAAGCTGGTTGTCGAACAGCCAGCGGACCAGGTTGCCGCTGCCGTGCACCTGCAGCTCACCCGCCGGCTTGGCTTTCAGCTCGCCGATGGCCGCCGCGACGTCAGCGGAGAGGACGGTCGTGTCCGCCCATTGCGGGTCGCTGAGCGTGGTCGATGCCACGTACTTGGGCTTCGTGTTCAACGCCGTCCAGATCGGGCTGTCGCCCGGATCGTCCCACGTTCCCCAGGAGCCGGCGAAGATCTCGTAGGTCCGCCGGCCGAGCAGGAAGGCGTCGGCGCGCTGGAAGACCTGGTTGACGAACGTCGTGGCCTCGTTGTCGAACAGCGGCAGGGCCCATCCGCCGCGCTCGAATCCGCCCCTGCGGTCCTCATCCGGCGCGCCGAGTCCCTGCATCACTCCATCGACGGAGACGTGCGTGATGGTCGTCAGTTTCATGGGTTCGTCCTTCTCTCGTGGCGGTCTTTCTCGTTTGACCGCACCGAGGCGCGGATCTCATCGGTCGAGCGTGGCTCCGTGCGGCAAGTTCACTCTGCCTCCTTCCCGAACATACTCCTTGTCCACCGGGACCCACGGCAGGTCGCGGCGTTGGCATGCAGTTCGTCCCCGAAGCGCGTGTGTTCCTTCAGGGGCGGGAGGCCCGTTTTTCAAGGGTCGGTTCGAGTAAGTCCCCTTTGGTGGAGGTGAGGGGAGTCGAACCCCTGACCTCTGCCGTGCGAAGGCAGCGCTCTACCACTGAGCTACACCCCCAGCTGGAGCTAGCGTAACAGAGCCCCTCCCGCGCTTTGACAGCGGCCGGCGTCGGGAACGACTATGGCCGAATGGACCGCCCACAGCTCATGCGCTCGGAGTCCGACCGGCGGATCGCCGGCGTGTGCGGCGGGATCGGCCGCTACTTCGGCATCGACCCCGTCCTGGTCCGGGTGGCCTTCGTCGTGGCGGCGTTCATGGGGTTCGGGCTCCTGCTCTACGTCGTGCTGTGGATCGTGCTTCCGAAGGGCGAGTCGGCGGGCCACTCCAGGACCTGGTACGGGGGAGGCTCGCCGGCCATCCGGATCGCCGAGGAGCGGTTCGCCCGAGGGGAGATCTCGGCCGAGGAGCTCCAGCGGATCCGTCAGGACCTGGGGGGCTGATCGTGTTCTGGTGGTGTTGTGGCCCGGGGTGGCTCATGGGTCTGCTCATGGGGACGTTCTGGATCGTGGTCATCGTGGCGGCGATCCTTCTGCTCCGCCGGGAGGTCCCGCAGCTGCGCCTTCCGGAGCACCACTCGCCGGCCCTTCGGGTCCTCGAGGAGCGGTACGCCCGGGGAGAGATCTCTCGGGAGGAATTCCTCGAGCGGAGAGAGGTGCTCCTGAGGGGAGCCTCCCACCCCGCTCCACCCCCTCTTGCCGCCCGCCCCGACCAGCCTTCAGCGCCGGGCGACCAGGCGGTCGGCCCAAGTTCTGGAGGGGGTCCCGCTTCGCCGCCCGGGGCGGCCCCATGGTCGCCGGAGCCGCCCGACCCTGGGTCCGAACCCGAACCCGGAGAGCCGACCACTCCGCTTTCGTGAACAAGCGGGAGGTGGTCCGGGCGGTGGCCCGCGAGCGGGCCCGGACGCTCGCGCTCCTTCGCCCCCTCCGACCCGAGCGGTTCGACACTCCGACGGCGCTTCCTGGGTGGCGGGTCAGGGAGGTGGTGGCCCACCTCATCAGCATCGACCGGGCCGCGGTGACCGGGACGATCGTGGCCCAGGTGTTCGCGTCGATGGAGAAGCTCGAACGGTGGAACGACCGCCAGGTCGGCCGGTGGAGCGGGCGCACCACCATGGAGCTCCTGCTGGCCCTGGACCGGTGGGGGAGGCGGTTCGTCGTGTTCGCCCGAGCCCTGCCCGCGCCGCTGTTCCGGCTCCGGATGCCCAGCATGTTGGGGGGCGCGCCCGGCGGGATGCTGATCTGGATCCGGGCCTACGACGAGTGGGTGCACCGGCAGGACATCCGCCGCGCGCTCGGTATGGAGGACGAGGAGGTCGACGTCGAGGCCGTGGCCGAGTTCCTCCTTGAGGCCATCGCCACCAGCACGGTGCCGCAGGTCAAGGGAGCTGCCGGCCGCGTGGCGATCGCGCTCGACGGGGTGGCCGTGCCGGTGTGGGGCTACGACCTGGCGAGCGGGGCGGCCGGGCCGGAGGTGGCAGCCGGGGCCGAGGCACGGATCCATGCCGGGCCAGGGTTCATCATGGCGGCGGCCGGCCGGGATCGGTTCGAGGAGCTCCAGGAGCGGGGCCTGCTGAAGATCGAGGGGGACGAGGCGCTGGCCCGCCGGCTCCTGGAGAAGCTCCGGATCGTCTGAGCAGGCCGTCCTGGGGCGCTCGGCGGGGGTCAGGACGTCGGGGCATCGGGGCCGGGCTGGGCCAGGGCGTCGGCGTGGCGTTCGAGGGCGTCCCGCAGGCTGCGCTGCACCAGCGACACGGAGAGGTCCCCCCTGGTTCGTTCGATGATGGCCCTGGCGGAGTCGGTGGACCGTCGGAGGTTCCCCGTGATGGCGTCGGGGAAGTCCATCGACGCCAGCAGGTAGTGCATGTCGTCCATCGCCGCCAGGATCCGTTCGCCCTCGGCGAACTCTCCCCGCCGGAGCAGGTCGAGGATGGCCCGGCGGCCCTCCCCGATGGCCTCGGCCATCCCGTTCAGGTAGGGGGCCATGCCAACCTCGAGCTCGTCGGGGCCCGGGAAGTCCGCCCCGCCGACCAGCGCCTCGGTCAGCCGGGCTTCGGCGTACTCCTTCTCCGCGTCCTGGAGGAACCCGGCGAAATGAACGTCCGGGTGCGCTCCGGCCACGGCGTCCCTCCCGCCGGACAGCGCCCCGCGGGACTCCTCCATCAGGCGGTGCGCCTGGTCGAGCTCGCCGCGGTGGATGGCCCGGATGGCGTTCGCCGAGCTCCGGATGGATCGGCGAGCCGCGGCGAGGGCCATCTCACGAGCGGCCATCTTCTCCTGGAACCGGCTCTGGAACCGGTCGGCGAGGGGCGAGAGGTCCACGGCGGGAGGGTAGCGGACCTGGCGGAGCGGTGCGGAGGGCCGGCCCTAGCGGGCCAGGGAGCGCTGGGCCTCGGGATCGAGGTCGGCGGAGCGCCGCACGATCACGTGCACGTCATCCTCGACGACTCGGACACCGGACTCGAGGAGGTCCTCCTCGGCGTGGGTCCGCGTGTCGGCCCCAGGGTGACCGTTCCCGTTCACCCGGCCGTCGCCGTTCACGCGGGCTCGGTGCCCGTTGGCCCCGTGCCCGTTGCCATTGCCGTTCCCGTTCCCGTTGACCCGGGCCCGGGCGCCGTTCGAGTATCCGTGGCCCGCGGACGCCTGGAGGCCCTCGACGGAGACCCGGGCTAGGCGGACCGCCCGGCGGGCTCGGAGGCGTGCCAGCCGCAGGTCCTGGGCCCGAAGGTGCACCAGCAGCCCCACGTACAGCAGGAGGAGGCCGGTCAGGAGGGCGGTCCCCACCAGCATGGCCCGGAGCGGCGGGAACAGCCCGATCAGCAGGGTGACGGCCGCGGCGTCGAGCAGGACGGCGAGGATGTGGCGGCGGCGGCGACGAACCCGGACCCGCCGACGGTCCCGAGGGCCCATGAACCGCTCCCCCTTGCGGGGGACCAGCACCCAACGGCCCGCGTGGGCCCGATTCGCCTCAGCCAGCAAGTCCATCTTCCGCTCGAACTCCTCCACCGTCGAGGAAGGCGACGCCCTTCGATACCCGAAGGGAAGGAGGAATGCGGCCCAAATCATGCCCAATCCGGCGATCAAAAGCCAACTCAAGTCCAGCCCTCCTCGCGGTCGCCCCCCGGTTTGGACCACTACATATGGGCTGGAATCCGACGCTAGCACCCAACATCTGGTACCTCAAGGACAGTCGAGGGTTTTCTCGGAATGGATTCCTGCACCCGAAGGTGAGGTCGTCACCCCTGCCGATGGTAGTCCCCGCTCTTTCCACCGGACTTCGACGTGAGGTGGAGACTCGTGATCTCGGCGCCGCGGTCGAACGCCTTGGCCGTGTCGTACAGCGACAGCGCGGCCACGGCCGCGGCGGTCAGCGCCTCCATCTCGACCCCCGTTCGGTCGGTGGCCCTGACCCGGGCCTCGACCCGGATGGTCCCGGCGGCCACGTCCGGCTCGAGCATCACGCTCGCACCGGTGATGGCGATTGGATGGCAGAAGGGGAGGAGATCCGGCGTTCGCTTCGCCGCCATGAGCCCGGCCACCTTGGCCGCCTCGAGCGGATCGCCCTTCGGCGTCCCGGCCGCCAGGGCGGCGCACGCCTCGGGGGTCATGGTGATCCTGCACTCGGCGACGGCCTCCCGGTCGGTCACGGCCTTGGCGCCGACCTCGACGATGCGAGCCGGGCGCTCCTCCTCGGCCCGGTTCGGTCCGCTCGGCCCGGTCACGGCTCCTCTTCGAGGGCCCGGAACAGCATGACCCGAACCCGGGACCCGGCCGGGGCGGTCTCGGTGCCGATGGGAACGATGGCCAGCCCGTTGGCCTTCGACACCGTCCCGAGCAGGTTGGAGGCCGACGGGCCCGTGCCGGCGGCCCGCCACTGGCCGCGCTCCCGCCACACCCGGACCCGGGCGAACTGGATCTTCTCCTTGGGCCCCGCCAGGTCGTTCTCCAGCACGGCCCAGATCTCGGGCCGGAACACGTCCCGGCGCCCCATCATCTTGAGGAGGGCCGGCCGGATGAACACCTCGTAGGAGACGAACGTGGACACGGGGTTCCCCGGAAGCCCGAAGTAGGGGACCTCCTCGACGAAACCGAAGGCCTGCGGCATGCCCGGCTGCATGGCCACCCGGTAGAAGTCGATCTCTCCCCGGCGGAAGAAGGCCCGCTTCACCACGTCGCGCTCCCCGACGGAGACCCCGCCCGAGCTGATGAAGCAGTCGGCCCGGGTGATCAGCCCCAGGACCGCCTCCTTCAGCGATTCGGCGTCGTCTCGGACGATCCCGCCCACGTAGGGGACCGCCCCCGCCTCCTTGATGGCCCCGAACAGCGTGTAGGAGTTCGCGTCGCGGATCATGCCGAACGGGGCCGGCCGGCCCGGCTCGACCAGCTCGTCGCCGGTGGACAGGACCACCACGCGGGGGCGCGGGTAGACCAGGACCGAGGCGTGCCCCGAGGTGGCCAGCAGGCCGAGCTCGGCGGCGGAGAGCCGCCGCCCGGCGGGGATGAGCAACGCCCCCGACCGGACGTCCTGGCCGGACGGCCGGACGAACGACCCCTCCTCGAAGGGGCGCAGGACGTGCACCACGTCTCCGTCGACCGCGGCGTGCTCGATGGGCACGATCGTGTCCGCCCCGGCCGGGACGGGAGCCCCGGTGGCGATCTGGACGGCCTCCCCGATCCCCACCGTGGCCTCGGGATGGCGACCGACGGCGGCCCGGCCCGCGATCTTCAGCGCCACCGGCTCGTCCCGGGAGGCGGCGGCGACGTCGGAGGCCCGGACGGCGAACCCGTCCATGCCGGAGGAGGAGAACGGGGGGATGTCCAGCTCGGCCGTGACGTTCGAGGCCAGCACGCAGCCGAACGCCTCCTGGAGGTGGAGCTCGATCGGGGCCAGCGGTCGGATCCGCTCGAGCACCGAGGCCCGGACCTCGTCGACCGAGCGCATCGGCGAGGGGTCGAGGCCGTGGTCCTGGTCGTGAACGTGGCCCGAGGCGTTCTCCACTCTTCCGCCTACAGGAGCTTCTTCCGCTGCACCAGGTCGGCCAGGAAGGTCCGGAACTCGGGACCGAGGTCCTCCCGGTCGATGGCCATCTCCACGGTCGCTCGCAGGTAGTCGAGCTTCTTGCCGATGTCGTACCGGAGACCTTCGAACACGTAGCAGTATGCGGTCTGCTGATGGGCCAGCAGGTTGATGGCGTCGGTGAGTTGGATCTCGCCGCGCTCGTCGGGGGTGGTCTCGCGGAGGGCGTCGAAGATCTCCGGGGTGAACACGTACCTCCCCATCGCCGCGAGGTTCGAGGGTGCCAACTCCACCGGCGGCTTCTCCACGATCGACAGCACCCGGGCCAGGTTGTCCTCGACGAATTCGGGCTCGATGGCGCCGTACAGGTGGATGTCCGAGCGAGGGACCTCCATCCCACAGATCACGCTCCGACCGTAGCGGTCGTAGACGGCGATCATCTCTCGAAGCAGGTGGGGATCCGGCATGATGTCGTCGCCCAGCAGCACGGCGAACGGCTCGCTGTCCACGTGGTTCTCGGCCACCGCCACGGCCGCCCCCAACCCCACCCGGTCCTTCTGCCGGATGTAGTGGATGGTCGCCATCTCGGAGACCTCCCGCACCTCCTTCAGCTCGTCGAACTTCCCGTCCTGCTCCAGCCGGTACTCGAGCTCGAACGACCGGTCGAAGTGGTCCTCGATGGTTCGCTTGCCGCGGCCGGTGATGATCAGGATGTCCTCCAGCCCGGCCTTCACCGCCTGCTCGACCACGAACTGGATGGCCGGCTTGTCGACGATCGGCAGCATCTCCTTGGGCTGGGACTTCGTCGCCGGGAGGAACCGGGTGCCGAGTCCCGCCGCCGGGATCACCGCTTTCTTGATGCGCATGCGCTCCTCTCGGGGTCGAGGGGAACTAGGAGTCTATCCGACGAGGCCACCCTCGAACCGCCCGCCAGGGCTGGTCCGCCTCCGATCACCGGATGCCCGAACGGGAATCAGGTATGGTCGGTCCGTGGATGCGGTGGCGGGGGCGGTCCGTTCGCCCGTGAGGCGCGAGGCCGGCAAGCTGCTGGTTCCCGTCGGGATCACCGTGACCCTGATCGCGGTGATCGGGGACCTGGTGGCTCACACGCTCGACCCGCTGGCGCACGAGCACGAGGAGCTGGTCGTGCTCAGCGCCCGGGGCAACAGTCCGTGGCATCTCCTGTTGTTCGCCGGGATCCTGGTGACGGCGGTGGGGGCCATCCGATGGGCGAACCACCTTGGCTCGGATTGGGGGAACCTCCTCGGCGCGGCGATGGTCCTGCTGCTCGTGGCCGCGGTCGGCCTGGGGACGTGGGCGGGGTGGCAGGCTCGGACACCGTCGGTGACGCTCGCGTCGGGCGCCGGGTCGCAAGCGGCCGGGGCGCACGTGCACACGGCGGCGGCGGACGCAGTCCCGGCGAACGCGCGGGCGGGCGAAGCGGGCTCCGGCGCCGAGGGAGCGAGCATCACCGGGCACGTTCATGGCACGCCCGGCTCGGTGTCGCCGCAGGAATCGCAGATCCTGTCGCGCCAGATCGCCGCGGCCAAGTCGGCGACGGCGAAGTACCGAAGCCTGGCGGCGGCCAAAGCCGACGGGTACATCCAGGTCACACAGTTCATCCCAGGCCTCGGCCTGCACCTGGCGAACCTGGGCATCTCGAACCGGATCTTCGATCCGGCCCGACCCCAGGTCCTGCTGTACCAGCCGGACCGCAGCGGCAAGCTGGTGTTGGTCGGGGTGGCCTATTCGATCGCCCACACCGGCCTGGACGACCCGCAGCCGGCCGGCTTCGCCGGGAACGCCGATGTGTGGCACTTCCACCAGGATCTTTGCTTCCTCCCCACCGGATCGGTGACCATCACCCCCGGCGCGCAGCCATGCCGGAAGATGGGCGGGTACTTCCAGGCGAAGACGGCATGGCTCCTCCACGCGTGGATCTGGAAGACCAACCCGGACGGACTGTTCACCGAGAACAACCCCTCGGTGTTCTGACGGCCATCCGGCCAAAGGCCGCGGGGATCGGCTCCTATAATCGAGGCCATGCCGACGTATGAGTACGCGTGTCAATCATGCGGCACGCACGTGGAGGTGTTCCAGCGGTTCAGCGAGGCCCCGCTGACCAGCTGTGGCGTGTGCGGCGGCGAGCTTCGCAAGGTCTTCCACCCCGCCGGCATCCTGTTCAAGGGTTCGGGGTTCTACGTGAACGATTCCCGGTCGGGGAAGGGGTCGAAGGGCTCGGGCGGGTCGAGGGAGCCAGCCAAGGAGTCCATGCGGGACGGGGCGAAGGAGTCCACGCGGGACGGGGCGAAGGAGTCAACGCGGGAGGGCGCGAAGGACGCCCCCGCCGCGGCGAGTTCGGCCTCGGGTAGCCCGGCGTCGTCCACGGGGTCGGACCGGAAGCCGAAGGAGAAGTCGGCCTGAGCGCGTCGGCCCCCGACGGCCCCATCCGCGTCGGCATCTTCGGCGGGTCGGGGTTCTACTCGCTCCTCGACGACGTCCGCGAGATCGACGTGGACACCCCGTGGGGCCCGCCCTCGGCTCCGGTGGCGGTCGGTGCGGTCGAGGGTCGGGACGTCGCCTTCATCCCTCGCCATGGATCCAAGCACCAGTTCCCGCCCCACTCGGTCCCGTATCGGGCGAACGTGTGGGCGATGAAAGAGATGGGGGTCGAACGCATCCTCGGGCCGTGCGCGGTCGGCTCCCTCCAGCCGACCATCAAACCGGGCGACTTCGTGGTGTGCGACCAGCTGGTGGACCGGACCAGCGGCCGTCCGTCCACGTTCTACGACGGGCCCGAGACCACGCACGTCTCGTTCGCCGATCCGTACTGCCCGACCATCCGGCGGGTGGCCGTCGAGCAGGCCGAAGGGCTCGAGCTCCCCGTTCACGGACGGGGGACGGTGGTCGTGATCCAAGGCCCCCGGTTCTCGACCCGGGCGGAGTCCGCCTATTACTCGCGGCAGGGATGGGAGGTCATCAACATGACCCAGCATCCGGAGGCGATGCTGGCCCGCGAGCTCGAGATGTGTTACGCGAACATCTCGCTGAACACCGACTACGACGTCGGCGTGGCCGGCGAGATCGAGCCCGTGACGAACGAGGAGGTGATCCGGGTGTTCCAGGAGAACACCGGGCGCCTTCGCCAGCTGCTGTTCCGGATCGTCGGCGCTCTCCCCGAGGAGCGGGACTGCCCGTGCGCCACCGCCCTGGCGAACGCGAGGTTCGAGGTCTGAAGGGCCATCCACATGAGCTCCCTCCCGGCGATCCCATGAGCCCGCCGCGCCCCGTTCGAATGGTTCCTCCCACCCCCACGGCCGCGGCCGCGGCGATCCTGCTCGTCGTATCGGCCGTGTTCAGCCTGGCGCTCGGCATCGGCTTGCTCCTGCACTCCGGCAACGCGGCGACCGCCGGCGACTACAGCATCACGCTCGCTCGCCCGCTGCTCGTCGTATTCGGGATCATCGCCCTCGGCGTGTCCGGCGCGAAGTTCGTGTCGGGTGCCGGCGTGTTTCTCCGGCGGCCGTGGGCGGCTGGCCTCGGCGTCGCGTTGGCGGGGCTCGACGCGTTCTTCACGTTCCCCACCCTGGGAGGCCGCAGGACGGGAGCCTCGGTGGTCGAGCTCGTGGTCGACGGGTTCATCGTCTGGGCCCTGCTGCGCCATCTCAACGCGATGCCGAAAGAGGCCGAGCCAGGCGGCACCTGGACCGGTTTTCAGGGTCGGCCGCAGGCCTGATCGTCATCGAGCGCGAATGTCCGACAAATCCCCGAAGGTGTGAAGGATCTCACTGACGTTCGCAGGCGAGACACCTAAGGTCGGGCCTCGACAGACCCTCCCTCTCATTGCAGGACGAACAGCGGGGCTTCCCGCGGAGAGGAGGGTGGGTGCGCCGCCGGTGGACCAGGGCTTCCCGTCTCTTCCTGATGAGCTCGGTCGCGTTGGCCCTGGCGGCCGGCCTCCTGGCCCATGGGTACGTGGCCAGGGCCGGGGCGGCCGCCGCGTTGGCCGGTCCGCGCGTCCCGGTCGTCGTGGCGGCGACCGGCGTCGCGCGCGGCGGGATCCTCCGTTCATCCCAGTTGAAGATCGTGCGGATGCCCCGGGCCTTCGCGCCGCCGGGCGCGTTCCGGGACATCCGTCGGGCTGCCGGCCGGGCCGCCCTGACGGACCTCGCCGCCGGCGAGGCGGTGACCGAGACCCGGCTGGCTCGCGTACGGGCGGGCCCGGTGGCGTCGCTGGTGCCGCAGGGGCTCCGGGCCTTCGCCGTACCCACATCGCTCCCGCCGGGAGCGGTGCGGCCGGGCGACCACGTGGACATCCTCGCGACCTACGGTGCCAACGGCGGCGGCCAGCCCCACACCGAGACCGTGGTCGAGGGCGCCGAGGTCCTCCTCGCGTTGGGGCCGGGGGCCCCCGGAGGGCAATCCGGGAGTGGCCTCGGCCTGGACGTGGGCGCCGCAGGGGCCGGGTCGTCGGTCACCCTCGTCGTCCTGGTTGCTCCAGACGACGAGGGGCGCCTGGCCTACGCCGGGGCCTTTGCCGACCTGGAGGTGGCCATCGTGCCGGCCTGACCGATCGGGGTGGAAACAACTCTTGAGGTGCTTATCGATTGAGGTGCTTAACGATCAGGTGCCGGCGACCGTCATCTCGCTCACCAGCACGGTGGGGGCGCCGATCCCGCCCCCGAGGAACCGGAGGTCGGAACCGAGCGCGACGATCGCCTTGAGGACCTCGAGCAACGTGCTGGCGATGGTCATCTCCCGGAGGGGCTCGGCGAGCGCGCCGCCCTCCACCCGAAGCCCCACGGCCCCCACGGAGAACTCGCCCGAGACGGGGTTCGCTCCCGAGTGCAATCCGGAGACCTCCTGGACGTATACGGCCCGGCCGGCCTGTCGCAGAAGCTCCTCGGCCGGGAGCGAGCCGGGTTCGAGGTACAGGTTCGAAGGCGAGACACCGGGGACGCTCCGGTACCCCGCGCGGCTGGCGTTGCCGGTCGAACGGCCCCCGCCGCGAGTCGCGGTCCGGGTGTTGTGCAGGAACCCCCGCAGGATGCCCGCCTCGATCAGCGGGGTCCGTCCGGTGGCCACGCCCTCGTCGTCGAACGGCGCGGCGGCCATCCCCTCCAGCAACCGGCCGTCATCGACCAGCGTGGCGGCCTCGCTCGCCACCCGCTCGCCGACCAGCTCGGCCAGCATCGAGCGGCCCTTCTGGACCGAGTCCGCCGACAGCGCGCCGGCCAGCACGCCGAGGAACGACGTCGCAGCGTCGGGGTCGAGGACGACCGGGACCCGCTCGCTCCGGGGCTTCTGCCCCCCCAACAGCCGGGCCGCGCGGGCCGCCGCCTCCTCGGCGGCGGCCTCCCATTCGAGATCCGCGATGGCCCTCGACAGGCGGAAGGCGAACCCGGTCTGGGTCTCGCCGTTCCGTTCGGCCAGGCACGACGCCGAGACCCACGCGTCGGTCCGGGCGTACTCGAGCGGGCCGCCCCGGGTGGAGGCCACCACGATCCTGCCCACCGAGTCGCCAAGGTTGGCGGATTCGACCTTGCGGACCTCGGGGATCCGCGACACCGCCGCCCGTTCGAGGTCCAGGGCCAGCTCCACCTTGCGCTCGAAGGGGACCCCCAGCAGCTCTTCGCGGTAGATCTCCGGCATCGGCTCGGCGGGCAGCAGCTCCGGGAGGGCGTTCCCGGGGTCGGGCTCCGCGAATCGGGCGCTCTCGCGGGCCCGGGCCACCAGCTCGGGGACGGCGTCGGGGTCGGGGTCGGCCGCGTAGGCGTACCCCAGCCGTCCCTCGGCGATGACCCGAACGCCGACCCCCCGGGATTCGGAGAACACGAACTCCTCCACCGCGCCGCCCCGCGCCCGCACGCGCGTGTGGCGGCTCTCCTCCGCGAAGGCCTCGACGTCCTCGCCGCCCGCCGCCGCCTCCACGGCCCGGACGCAGAGATCGCCCAGGTCAGGCACCGGCACCTCCCGGGTCACGCATCGGTGCCCCCCACCGTCATCCGGGCGATCCGAAGCGTCGGGCTGCCGTTGGACACCGGCACCCCCTGGCCCTCCTTGCCGCACACGCCGTCTCTGGTCTCGAAGTCGTCGGCCACCGCGTCGATGGCCGAAAGGATCTGAGGGCCGTTCCCGATCAGGTTGGCCCCCCGGACCGGGGCGGTGATGGCGCCGCCTTCGATGAGGTACCCCTCGGCGACGCCGAACACGAAGTCGCCGGTGGCGGGGTTGACCTGTCCCCCTCCCAGTGTCTTCGCGTACAGGCCGTGGGGGGTGTTCGAGACGACGTCCTCCGGCCGGTCGGTGCCGGCCAGGATGTACGAGTTGCGCATCCGGGGGATGGGGAGGTTCGCGTAGGACTGCCTGCGGCCGTTCCCGGTCGAAGGGACGCCGTCGTGCTCGGCCCGGAGCCGGTCGTAGAGGAAGCCGACCAGCTCGCCCTCCCGGAACAGCTCGGTCCGCTGGGCCGGGGTGCCCTCGTCGTCGACGGCGAACGAGCCCCACGCCTCGGCCACGGTCCCGTCGTCGACCCCGTTCACCAGCGGCGAGGCCAGCCGTTCGCCCCGCTTGTCCAGACGGTAGACCGAGGCGTCCTTGTGGATGTGGTCGACCTCCAGTCCGTGGCCGCACGCCTCGTGGAACAGCACGCCGCCCCCGCCCGGGCCCAGTACCACAGGCATCTCCCCGGCCGGGGCGGGGCGGCCGTCGAGCATGGCCACGGCCATCCGGGCCGCCCGCCGTCCCGTTTCGGCCGGCGGGTGTCGCTCCAGGAGCTCGGCCCCGGTCAGCCCCCCCGGACCGTCGAACCCCGTCTGGAACACGCCGTCGCGGAAGGCCACCACCTGGACCACCAGCCGGAGCCTCGGCCGGATCTCCTCCGCCCACAGCCCGTGCGAGCTCGCGATCAGCACGCGCTGGCGGCTGTCCGCGTGGGCGGCCAGGACCTGCCTGACCGAAGGATCCAGCGACCGGGCGGCGTCCTCGGCCTCGCGGAGCCACCCCACCTTCCGCTCGATGGGGACGTCGCCGATCGGCTGCCGCTCCCGGTGCGTGATCGGGGGCGTCAGGCGAAGGTCCACGACCGCGGGGGTGGCCCCACCGTTTCGGACCGCCCCGGCGGCCGCGCGGGCCACGCCGCGGAGCGACTCCGCGTCCAGGCGGTTCGAGAAGGCGTAGGCCTGCGAGTCGCCATGGAACACGCGGATCCCGGCGCCCCGGTCGGAGCCCGAGACCACCTCCTCGATCCTCCCGTCGTCGAGGCGGAGCGAGGTCGAGTCGCGCTCCTCGGCGAACAACTCGGCGAACCGCCCCCCGGTGGACAGGGCCTCGGTCAACAGCTCGCGGACCAGATCGGGATCCAGCATTCAGCCGGTTCCTCGGTTCCTCGGTTCCTTGGGTCGTGGGTCGCCGGGTCGTCGGGACCGGCAATTCTACGGGCCGGGCTGCTGAGCCAGGCGTGGGGACGGGAGCAGCGTCCGCCGAAGGACCGAGCCGAACAGGACCAGCATGACCGGGGCGGCCGCGTAGTGAACCGCCAGCACCATATCGCGCCACAGGGCGGGGGCGGACCCTGGCTCGGCCGGCACGCCCGTGAGCGCCAGGAGGCACGACGCCGCCACTCCCGTCCACACGAGCCCCTCGTCGGCCGCCAGCGCCAGCACGCACAGGAACCAGGCCGCGTACCACGGCAGGAGATACGGAGCGGCCAGGGCGAACGCGAGGAGGCCGGCCGCCCATCGGGACGGGGGGAGGTCCGGCCCATCCCTGAGCCGCCACAGCACGAGGACGAACAGGACCAGGAACGCGGCGTAGACCAAGCCCCCCAGGGTCGTTCCCAGGGCGGCCGGCCCGAGCCCGCGGCCCACCGCCTGCGCGCCCCGGGCCACCAGCCGCGCCCCGCTGGCCCACCCCTGACGGGACGCCAGGTTGGCCAGGGCGGTCACCGTTCGCCACCCCGCCAGCACCGGGATCGTCACCGCGACGATCACCCCCGCCGCGACGGCGGCATGCTCCCCCACGACGCGTACTCGGCCATCCCGGTCACGTTGCGCAGCCACCGACCACACCCACAGGAGCAGGGGGATGGCGGCCACGATCTTGACCAGCGCGGTGAGGGTGAGCACTGCGGTCACCGCGAACCGGAGGAGGCCGTCCGCTCTCGCTCTGGGAGCGGCGAGGAAGGCCGCCGCCGCCAGGCCGGTCGCGACGAGGGCGTCGTTGTGGCCGCCGCCCACCATGTGGATCACCATCACGGGGTTCAGCGCGATGAGCAGGACGGCAGCGGGCGCCCGGGCCCTCGAGCCCCAGATCCTGGCCGCCGCGGCCCCGAAACCCGCGGCGGCCGCCACCGCGAGCCCGGCCAGGACCTTGAAGGCGGCGATCGTCGCCGCGGGGGAGCGCGACCACAGCCGGGCGATCCCCGCTGACAGCAACGTGAACGCCGGTCCATAGACCGACCGCGTGTCGCGCCATTCCGGCGAGGTCACCGGGGTGAACGGGTCGTGCGGGAATGCGGACGGCGGCGTGGCGTAGGGGTTCGTGTGGTGCAGGGCGAGGGTCCGCCCGTACGCGGCGTAGCTGTATACGTCGCGGGACAACAGCACCGGGGCCAGAACCGCGAGCAGCAGGCTTGCTGCCGCGGCCACCCAGATGGCGCCAAGGCCGGCACGGCCGCGAAGGGCCTCAACCAGCACCACGACGAACGCGGCCACGGCCGCGGCGAGCGCCGCGATGGCCGCCAGCGTGAGCCCGAGCCGACCGAACCGGTCGAGGCCGATGTCGCCGGCGCCACGGGCCATCCAGGAGGGAACGCCGACGCCCTTCGGGAGTGGAGGCACCAGGGGGGAGTTCGGCGCCGCGGCCACCAGATCCAGGAACGCGTACGCCGCGACCAGGGCGATCAGGCCGATCCGGGCGCGCGTGGACGTCGGGGCGGTGGCCATCCGGGCGCCAGTGTAGGTCCCCCTGTAACCTTGATGGCGTGTCCGAGACGGGGGCCATCGACGGCCCGGAGACCGATCGGTTCCTGAGGGCCTGCATGCGGCAGTCCGTGGACCGAACCCCTGTCTGGTTCATGCGGCAGGCTGGCCGGTACCTGCCCGAATACCGGGCCCTCCGGGAGGGGCGCGACATCCTCGAGCTGTGCCGGACCCCCGAGCTGGCGGTCGAGGCAACCATGCTGCCGCTCCGGCGCATGCCCGTCGACGCGGCCATCCTGTTCTCCGACATCATGGTCCCGGTGGCCGCGATGGGCATCGATCTCCGGATAGATCCAGGCATCGGTCCCGTCGTGCCCGACCCGATCCGGGGGAACGACGAGGTTTGGCGGCTCCGAACCCTGGACCCGCAGGCGGAGGTCCCCTTCGTGCTGGAGACGGTGCGGCTCCTGCGGAAGGAGCTCTCGGTTCCGTTGATCGGGTTCGCCGGGGGCCCCTTCACCCTGGCCAGCTACCTGGTCGAAGGGGGGCCGTCGCGAAATCATGAGCGAACCAAGGCCCTCATGCACGCGGACCCCGAGACGTGGAGCCATCTCATGTTCGTCCTCGGCACCAGCATGGCCGCCTACCTCCGGGCCCAGGTCGAAGCGGGGGCCCAGGCCGTCCAGGTGTTCGACAGCTGGGCCGGGGCCCTGGACCCCGACGACTACCTGCACTTCGTGCTGCCGGCGACGCGGGAGCTGTTCGGCTCCCTGGCCGATCTCGACGTGCCGCTCATCCACTTCGGGGTGGGCACCGGCGAGCTGCTACCGCTCATGCGCGACGCCGGCGCCACCGTGGTCGGCGTCGACTGGCGGGTCCCGCTGCACGAAGCGTGGGAGCGGGTCGGCTACGACGTGGCGGTGCAGGGCAACCTCGACCCGGCGGTCTGCCTGGCCCCGTGGGAGGCGGTGGAGAAGAAGGCGCTGACCGTCCTTCGCCGGGCGGCGGGGCGGCCGGGACATGTGTTCAACCTCGGCCACGGCGTCCTGCCGGGCACGCCGCCCGAGATCCTCGAGCGGCTGGTCGACCTGGTGCACGAACGCACGGAGGGTTCGGCCGGAGCCTGGGAGGAGGGTCCGTGACCGAGCCGCCGGTCGGGGTCCTGGTGATGGCGTACGGGACGGCCAGCGGGCCCGAGGACGTCGAGCGCTACTACACCGACATCCGGGGCGGCCGCGCGCCCACGCCCGATCACCTTCGGGAGCTGAAGGAACGGTACGCGGCGATCGGCAACCGGTTCCCGCTGCTCGACATCACCCGGCAGCAGGCCGCCGGGCTCGAGCAGGCGCTGAACGCCGACCATCTCGGTGCCCTTAGAGGCTTCCTCGGCATGAAGCATTCCCCGCCGTTCATCGCCGACGGGGTGGAGGAGATGCGGGCCGCCGGTATCGAGCGGGCGGTCGGGCTGGTCATGGCCCCGCATTGGTCGGGCATGTCCGTGCAGACCTACATCGACCGGGTCGAACGGGCCGTGGTCGAGCACGGGGGGCCGTCCTTCACCTTCGTCCGCCAGTGGTACGACCACCCGGGGTTCGTCGAGCTCCTCTCCTCGCGGGTGGCCGGCGCGCTCGAAGGGCTCCCCTCGGAAGTCCGTGCGGGGGCGGCGGTGATCTTCTCCGCCCACAGCCTGCCGCAGCTCGCGCTGCCGGACGGCACCACCCGATGCCTCCGCTGCGATCTGTGCCCCGACATCTGCCACTACCAGGTTCAGCTGCGGCACACCGCGGACCTGGTGGCCCGGCGGCTGGCGCTCGAGTCGTACACGGTCGCTTGGCAGAGCGCGGGGCGGACCGCCGACCCGTGGCTCGGTCCGCCGGTCGAGGACGTGATCCGCGACCTGGCCGGCACCGGCCACTCGGCGGTGGTGGTCTGCTCGGCGGGGTTCGTTGCGGACCACCTCGAGATCCTTTACGACCTGGACATCGAGGCGAGGCGGATCGCCGAGGAGGCGGGGGTGGCGTTTGTTCGCACCGTGATGCCGAACGCCGACCCCGCGTTCATCGACGTCCTGGCGGCCGTGGTCCGCGACCACCTGAAGTCCGCGGTGCCGGCCTGAAGGGAGCGTCGATGGGAGGGGCGCCCAAGCGAGTGGTGGTGGTGGGAGGGGGCGTATCGGGCCTGGTCACCGCGTATCGGCTGATCCAGACGTCGAACGGCACGCCGATCGACGTCACGGTGGTCGAGGCGTCCCGTTCGGCGGGCGGCAAGCTCAGGACCTCCGAGGTGGCGGGGATCCCCGTCGAGGAGGGCGCAGACTCGTTCGTGGTCCGCAAGCGCTGGGCCA
>DASWCX010000180.1:0-10223 GCA_036395815.1 Actinomycetota bacterium
GGCCGAGGCCATGATGGCGTCGACCACGGCCTAGACCTCGTCGTCCTCCGTCATGACCTCGATCTGAACCTTCGGCACGAAGTCGACCTGGTACTCGGCCCCCCGGTAGATCTCGGTGTGGCCGCGCTGGCGCCCGAACCCCTGGGCCTCCACCGCGGTCAGTCCCTTCACCCCGATCTCGCGGAGGGCCTCCTTCACCTCGTCGAGGCGGTGGGGCTTGATGACCGCCATCACCAGCTTCATGGACCGAACATCCCGAGCCCTAGCTCGCCGCCGCCTTCTTGCCCCTGGCGGGCTTCTTCGCCGCCGCGGCCGTGCGCTTCTTGGTGGCCTCGACGGAGGCCTTCAGCGCCTCCATCAGGTCGACCACCTTCGTCTCCTCCGGCGGGGCCACCACCTCGATCTCCTCGCCGGCCACCTTCTTCTCCACGATGTCGAGGAGCGCCTGGCGGTACTCGTCGCGAAACTCCTCGGGATGGAAGTCCTCGGTGAGGTTCTCGATGAGGGACCGGGCCATCTGGAGCTCCTGCGGCCGGATCTTCACGTCCTTGTCGAGCTCCTCGAAATCCGCCGCCCGGATCTCGTCGGGCCAGAACATGGTCTCCAGAACGAGCACCCGGTCCTTGAACCGGAGCGCGGCCAGATGCTCCTTGTCCCGGAACGAGACCTTGGCGATCCCGACCCGGCCGTCCTCCTCCAGGGCCCGGCGGAGCAGCGTGTACGCCTTCATGCCGGTCTCCTCGGGGATCAGGTAGTAGGACTTCTTGAAGTAGATCGGGTCGATGTCCTCGAGCTCGACGAACTGGACGATGTCCACCGCCCTGCTGGACTCCAGGGGGACCGCGTCGAAGTCCTGGTCCTCGAGCATGACGTACTTGTCCTTCTCGTACTCGTATCCCTTCACGATGTGCTCGAAGGGAACCTCCTGGCCGCACACCGCGCAGACCCGCAGGTATTTGATCCGCCCGTGATCCTCGTCGTGCAGCTGGTTGAACCTGAGGGTCTTCTCCTCCGTGGCCGGATAGAGCTTCACCGGCACCGTCACCAGACCGAAGGAGATGGCCCCCTTCCACATCGTTCTCGGCATCGCGCACCTCCGGGGAAGGTTTCCCCCTCGACGGGGAGGCCCATTCTACTGCCCACCTCCGTCACTCCCGCCCGGCTGGCCCTAGCATCTTCATCCATGAGTCCGAAGCGCTCGGGGCCGGCGTTCACCGTCGAGTTCCCGATTCCCCTGCCCGCCACCAAGCAGGGCGACCACTGGTGGATGGAGGCCGACGGGCGGGAGATCCGCCTGTCGAACCTCGACAAGGTCTTCTGGCCCGACGAGGGATACACGAAGGGCGACCTGATCGCCTACTACTACAACGTGGGGTCCCGGATCCTTCCGTACCTCTACGCCCGGCCGCTGACCATGAAGCGGATGCCGAACGGCGCGACCGGCGACTTCTTCTACGAGAAGGAGGCCCCGCCCACCACGCCGCAATGGATGCCGGGCTGCGCTGTCCAGAGCGCGGGCACCGGCGAGAGCCGGTGGGGACCGGTCAAGCACGAGGTGATCCACTACCTGATGGTCGAGGACACGGCCGCCCTGCTGTTCGTGGCCAATCTCGGCTGCATCGAGTTCCACCCGCTGCACTCCCGGTGCGGCTCGATCGAGACGCCCGACTACCTGTTCTTCGACCTCGACCCCTTCGAGCCGGCCACGTTCTCCGACGTCCTGGCGGTGGCGTCCCTGGTTCGGGTGGCATGCGAGCGATTGGGGCTGGTGTCGTACCCGAAGACGAGCGGCGCCACGGGGATGCAGGTCTACGTGCCGCTGGTCCCCGGCTTCACCTACGCGCAGGTCCGCGAGCTCGTCGGAGCGGTGGGCCGGTTGATGCGCGGGGCCGATCCGGACCGAGTGACGATGGAGTGGGAGGTTCGCAATCGCGCCGGCAAGGTCTTCATCGACCACAACATGAACCGGGTGGGAGCGAACATCGCCTCCGTGTACTCGGTCCGGCCGGAACCGGGGGCCACGGTGTCCACCCCGCTCACCTGGGACGAGGTGGAGGCGGGCGAGGTCCGTCCCCAGGACTTCACCATCGCCACCGTGTGGGACCGCTTCGAGCGAGCGGCGGACCCGTTCCGCGGCGTGCTGGAGCGGCCGCAGGACATCGCCGAAGCGCTGGGGGCCCTGGGCGTGGCGCGAGACGACCCCCTCCCCCCGACCGAGTCGGAGCGGTTCGAGTTCAGCCGGGACCGGGCGTCGAGCAAGCCTCCCGGCCCGGGCGTGCCCGGGCGCGCCGCCTCGCGAGCCCGCGGCGACGAGGCCATCGCTCGCTCCCGCGACCCCAAGCTCCGCCAGTACCTCGACATGCGGAAGTTCGACCAGACGCCGGAGCCGGCCGCGGGCGAGCCGTCCGCCGCCGGCAACACCTTCGTCATCCAGAAGCACGACGCCACGCGCCTGCACTACGACCTGCGGCTGGAGCGGGACGGCGTGCTGGTGTCCTGGGCGGTGCCGAAGGGCCTGCCGTACGAGAAGGGCGTGAAGCACCTCGCGGTGCGCACCGAGGACCACCCCATGGAGTACGGGGGGTTCGAGGGTGTCATCCCCGAAGGGCACTATGGGGCGGGGCCGGTCGTGATCTGGGACCGCGGGACCTACGACCTGCTCGAGTGGACCGACTCCAAGGTGAGCTTCCGCCTGCACGGACGGCGCCACCGCGGGGAGTTCCATCTGGTGAAGACCCGGAGCGACTGGCTGATCTTCCTGTCCCGGCCGCTCGAGGAGGGCCCCCGGCGCCCGCCCGACTTCCTCCCCATGCTGGCCCAGGGCGGCTACCAACCGTTCGACGACGACGGCTGGGTCTTCGAGCCGAAGCTCGACGGCATCCGCACGCTCGTTTACGTGGACATGGAGTCCACCAGGCTGATCTCGCGGACGGGCCGCGACCAGTCGGCGAGCTATCCAGAGCTCAGGATGCTCCACAACCGCATCACGTCGTCCAACGCGGTGGTCGACGGCGAGATCGTGGCCGCCGGCCCGGAGGGAACGCCGTCGTTCGAGCTGCTCCAGCAACGGATGAACCTCGCTTCGCCGGCGGAGATCGATCGGATCCGGCGCAAGATCCCGGTCGAGCTGTACGCGTTCGACCTGCTGTGGCTGGACGGAGAGGACCTCACCGGGCTCCCGCTGTCCGACCGGCGGCGCCGGCTGGAGGGCATAGCCGTGCAGGGTAAGGCCCTCAGGTTGACCTACGTCGTCGAGGGGGAGGGTGTGGCCTTCTACGAGCAGGCGAAGAAGTTCGGGTTCGAGGGGGTGGTGGCGAAGCGGGCCGCCAGCGTGTACCTGCCGGGGAGGCGGTCTCCCGACTGGCGGAAGATCAAGATCCTCAACCGGCAGGACTGCGTGGTGCTCGGGTGGACGCCGGGACAGGGGGGAAGGGGCGCCTCGTTCGGGGCCCTGCTGGTCGGGGCGTACGTGGACGGCGGCCTCCGGTGGATCGGGCAGGTCGGCACAGGGTTCACTGACGCGCTCCTCCGCGACCTCATGGACCGGCTCCGGGAGCTGGAGACGAAGGAGCCGCCGATCGACGATCCCGAGCTGCGGAGGGTGCGAGGAGCGCACTGGGTCCGGCCCGAGCTGGTGTGCGTGGTGGAGTTCCTCCAGATGACCGGGGCCGGCAAGCTGAGGGCACCCTCGTTCAAGGGCCTGCGGACCGACAAGCTCCCAGAGGACTCCGTCCTGGAGCCGCCCGCCACTTGAGCCGCCCTGGCCTTACGGGTCTCGGGCGTGACGCGCTATCCAGAGCCGAAGGGTTCGAACCCGGCCCTGACCAGGAGCGCCCGGACCTCCTGGTCGTCGATCCCCCGCCGGATCAGCTCCTGATAGAGCCGGGCCACCGCCGTCAGGCGGCCGCAGCGCGGGCAGTAGGTGAAGTGCGGCTCGACCGGGGTCTCGCACCAGGCGCAGGCGGTCGCCTCGATCCGGGAGTCACCCTCGAGGCCGGCGTCGGCCAGGGCGTCGACGTAGCCCTTCCCGTAGTCCCAGACCACGTACTCGTCCTCGCGCGGCTGGTAAGCCGGCTCGTGCATGCGAGGCTCTCCCGTGTCGAGCATGTGCTCGAGGCTCTCCTTGAGCAGGTCCCAGCCGTAGAAGTGGTTCGACCCGCAGTCCTGGCAGGCGATCACCACGCCCTTCGCCCCCTGGGACTCGAACACCGCGCGCATCGCTTCGAGGTCCTCCAGATCGGCCTCGACTCCCTCCCGCTCCTCAGCCGGGAGGGGTTCGGACTCCGGCTCCTCCTCCGGACCGGTCGCCTCGTCGAACGCGTCGTCTCCCACGGTCACGTCTCCCGCTCGTCCTGCCGCTCGCTCCGGTCCTCGTCCCGCCGCAGCCGGAAGGTGCGAAAGGACTCGGCGTACTCCATCCCTCGCTCGGCGCCCCGATCCTTGGCCCGCGAACGGATCCAGTCGTCCACGGGCCAGTCGTGGATCTGGCTGGCGTGGCAGCGCAGCGCGGCGATCTTCGCCTCGATCGTGTCGGTGATGTCCACGAAGGTATCGGCGTCTCCCCCGAACGCACTGATCCACAGGTTGGCGATCTCGAAGGGCTCGAATCCCTCCTCCAGGAGCTCGGGGAACTGGGGACGGGTGGAGGCGTCCGGGTTCACCACGTTCATGCAGGCCTCTCCCACCGCCCGGTGATCGGGGTGGTTGATGTACGTGCGCTCGTCGTCCCAGAACCTGACGGGGTCGGGGACGATCAGGACGTCGGGGCGGAACCGCCGAACCTGGCGGGTGATGTCCCGCCTGAGCTCCAGGGTCACCTGGACGGATCCGTCCTCGTACCCGAGGAAGGACACGTCGCGAACGCCGAGCGCCTCGCACGCCGCGCGCTGCTCCCGCTCCCGGATCACGCGCAGGTCATCTCGCCGGACGCCCGGCTCGTTCGAGCCCGCCGAGCCGTCCGTGACGCAGACGTAGGCCACCTCCGTGCCGGCCCTGCTCCAGACGGCCACGGTTCCGGCCGAGCCGAACTCGGCATCGTCGGGGTGGGCGAACACGACCATGGCTCGTTCGAACAGCATCGCTTCCAGACTAGCCCAACCCGCCGTCAATGCGGGATCAGGCAAGCGCCCTTCAGGACCGATACAAGCACCAGCATGAGACTGCTCCGGGAGCACCGCCTGGTTGTTCGCTTCGCCCTCGGCAGCCTGGTGGCCTTCGTTGCCATCGGCCTCGTGCTGTCCGTGGCGGTGGCCCACCAGTTCACCGAACGCGGCGAGGAGCAGGCCGCCGCCCACGCCGCCTTCGTGACCAACTCCGTGTTCCGGTTCGAGCTGTCGGCCGCCGACCTCCGCGCGCCGGTGCCCGTGAGGTCACGACGACACGCGGAGCTGGCCAGGTTCGTGCGGACCCGGATCTTGGAGGCGCCCGGTTCGACGCTGTTCCGCGTGGTCCGGCTGAAGATCTGGAGTCGAAACGGCACCGTGCTCTTCGCCGACGACCCGAGGCTGACCGGCCGGCGGTTCCCGGCCGAGGAAGACCTGAGGGAGGCCTTCGCCGGCCAGACGGTCGGCGGGGTGACGAACCTCTCGGAGCCCGAGAACGTGTTCGAGCGCGGGCTCGGCGACCGGCTGTTCGAAACGTACGTTCCGCTTCGACTCGACACGGCCGGGGTCGGCCCGGTCGATGCCGTGGTCGAGCTGTACCAGGACTACGGCGGGATCCAGCGGCAGATCGACAGCGGTTTCCGGACCCTGGCCGTGACGCTCCTGGTCGGCCTGGCCGCCCTGTACGTCGTGCTGCTTCCCCTGGCGTTCCGCGCCTCACGGACGCTGTCGGAGCAGAACGCCCGGTTGGCCGAGCAAGCGAGGCGTCTCGAGGACCTGCTGGAGCAGGAGCAGGCAAGGGTGGCCCAGCTGCGCGAGTTGAACAGGCTGAAGAGCGACTTCGTGGCCGTCGCGTCGCACGAGCTGCGGACGCCGCTCACCGCGATCATCGGGTACGCGAAGACGCTACGGCAGCCGGCGTTCGCCGGAGACGAGAACAACCGTGAGGAGTTCCTCGAGGCGATCGAGCGCCAGGGCGACCGGCTGTTCCAGCTGGTGGAGAACCTGCTCGTCACCTCTCGTCTGGAGGACGGCGCTCTTCCCGTTTCGATCGCCCCCTTCTCCCCCGAAGAGGCGATCCGAGGCGTGGCCGACGGGCTGGGTTCGGCGTCGCGCCTGATCCGGGTGGTCGTCCCGGTCCCCCTCCCGAAGATGCACTCGGACCGGCGATTCGTGGAGCAGGTCATCCGGAACCTCCTCGCGAACGCGCTGAAGTTCTCCCTGGCCGACAGCGAGTGCGAGGTCGGGGCCACGGCCGCCTCGGGTTCCCTGACGATCTCGGTCACGGACCACGGCATCGGCATCCCCGCCGACGAGGTGAGCCGGATCTTCGACCGCTTCTACCAGGTGGATTCGTCCTCGACCCGGCGCTTCGGTGGCATCGGGCTCGGGCTCGACCTGGTCAAGACCCTGGTCCAGGCGCTTGGCGGGACCATCGAGGTCCAGACCGAACCCTCGCGCGGAAGCACGTTCACCGTGGTGCTCCCGCTCGTGCATCCATCGTCCAGTGGCGAGCCGCGGAACGAGACCGAAGTCGCCTACTCGGGGTGGTGGAAGTCCACGCTTTCAAGCAGGGCCTCGACCTGATCGATGGCCCCCGTTAGCCACGCGGGGTCCTGGGGGCCCCGCTGGTCCTCCGCCGGGAACATGAACAGGTTCAGCGCTTCGCTCGAGCCGAGCTGGATCCTCTTGGCCTGCAGGTAGTCGGCAATGGCGAACTCCCAGGTGAGCAGAGCAGAACCGTCGGTGTAGAGGTGGAGCCAGTACGTCAGGTACAGATTCGGCTGCGCCGAGAAGATCCTCACTCCCCGGCTGGCCCGATCCTGCGAGATCGCGAACCCGAGCCGGCCCACTGCGTCGAGGAATTCCATGCGAACCCCGAGGATACGCGAGGCCGCCGCCGATAACGGCGCGACTCCGGCGAGGCGCCGACACAGGCAGAGCTACGCCATCGTCCCTCCCATCAACCGTTCCAGATCGTCCAGGGCACCCGGGTCCCCCACCGATCCAAGGTCCAGCTCGCCAGCCGGGGGAGCCCGCGGCGGGAGGTCCCGAGCGGCGTCCTTCGTGGTCGCCATCGACAGCGTCGACCGGGCCTTGCCCATCTGGCCCCGCACCTCCTCCACCCCGTTGACGAGCATCGTGGAGGCCTTCGCGACCTTGTTCTCGAGGCTCTGCTCGACCGCGTCCAGGATGGCCGTCAGATCGGCGAGGCAGGCCCGGACGTCCCCGGCAGAGCCGAAGCGGGACACGATGCCATGCAGGAACAACACGATGGGTAGCGCCATCGAATACGGGATCACCACCACGCCCTGGCGGTACGCGTCGGCGTGGGCCCGCCGAAG
Organism: Actinomycetota bacterium; assembly: GCA_036395815.1. GTDB lineage: Bacteria > Actinomycetota > UBA4738 > UBA4738 > UBA4738 > DASWCX01. The sequence continues at coordinate 7,448 of DASWCX010000180.1, forward strand.
GACGCCGTATGCAGCGTCGGGAACGGCAGCGACGCCGATCGGGGCCGTGATCGCCGCGTCGCGGTATCCGGCCACCTCCCGCGCCCGCTCCGCCACGGTCCGCTCGACCGTTCGGACCAGCCGTTCCCGCTCCTGGGGATCGGTCGTTTCCGCCAGGGCGGCCAGCTCCCGCTCGGCCGGCCACTTCGAGTCGATCGGCAGGCGCCGCCCGTCGGGCAGCACCAGGCCGAACTCGACCACCCGGCCGTTCACCCGGAAGTCCCGCACCAGCATCGTCGGAGGCAGGTGCACCAGCGACTCCCGCAGCACGTTCTCCCCCACCCGCCCGGCCCGCTGCGAGCCCGCCAGCACCGACGACACGCGGTGCAGGACGGCCCACGCCTCCTCCTCCCGGTGGAGGCGCTCCTCCTCCCGAGTCCCCATCCGCTCGAGCGAGTCCCGGAACGAGGCGACCTCCCTGCGGATGTCCTCGGTCCCACGCTCTCGCCAGGCCGCGGAGTCGGCCACCCGCCGGAGTTCGGCTCCCGCTTCGCCCAGCCGCGTGTCGACGGCCCGGCGCATCGCCCCGACCGCCGCCCATACCCCCGCCCCGGCCGCGCCAACCGCCAGCACCATCGCGACCAGGACCATCACCATCGCCGAGACTCCTTCATGTCGAAACCGTACCGGGGGGCTCTGACACGCCGTGACCAGGGCGGATGCGGTGGGATCCGGCTCGGGCATGGGCGCCCGGACCGTTCAGAGGGCGCCGGCCACCACCTCGCCGCCCTTCAGCACGGCGACCGGCGACAGCAGGAGCGACGGGTCGTCAAGCGGGTCCCCCGGCCAGAGCACGAGGTCGGCCGCCTTCCCCTCCTCGATCGTTCCCACCGACGGCACCCGAAGAAGCTCGGCGGCGTTCGACGTGGCGGCCTGGAGCGCCTTCAGGGGCGCCAGGCCCCATTCGATCATCCGGATCATCTCGCGGGGGGCGGCTCCATGGGGGTTGTAGGGCGTCCCGGCGTCCGTCCCGCACGCGTGGCGGACCCCGGCCCGGATCGCTCGCCGGAACGCGTCCCGGGCGAATCCGAGCACGGCCTTCCCCTTCTCCACCGCGTAGTCGGGGACGGTCTCGGGATTGCCGACGATGCCGTCCAGCGCGCTGATGGTGGGGACGTGGAAGGTCCCCTGGGCCCGCATCCTCCTCGCGGTTTCCGCCCCGATCTGCGCCCCGTGCTCGATCGAGTCGATCCCGGCCCGGACGCAGTTTTCGATCCCCCCGGCCCCGATGGCATGGGCCGCGATCGGCACGCCCCACTTGTGGGCCTCGTCGACCGCCGCCTCCACCTCCTCCGGGGTGAACGCGGTGAAGTCGAAGGAGACCCCCGGCGTGAGCACGCCGCCGGTGGCCACGATCTTGATCGAGCGGGCTCCGCGTCGAAGCTGCTCCCGCACGGCGAGCCGCATGCCGTCGGCCCCGTCGGCCTGGCGGGCGAACGAGTTCCAACCATGGCCCCCTGTGATCGTTATGGCCTGCCCCGACGCGATCACCCGCGGAGCCCGGATCCGGCCCTCCTCGATCGCCCTGGCCACCTCGCACACCACCGCGCCGAAGCCGCCCAGGTCCCGCACGGTGGTCACTCCGGCGGCCAGCTGCCGCTGGCCGTTGCCCACGCACTTGATCGCCGCATAGGGCTCGGTGACCCGCGCCTCCTCCACGAAGTTGGCCCCGCCGTCGAAGCACAGATGCACGTGGCAGTCGATCAACCCCGGCGTGAGCAGCCTCCCCATGCCGTCGACCGGGGCGGCTGATCGCGCCGCTCTCGGCGCTCTGGCGTGGGGACCCACCCATCCGACGGCCCCGCCGTCCACCAGCACGCCGGCCTTCCTCCTGACCGAACGGCCGTCGAACAGCGTCACCCCGCCGAGGTAGGTGGCCATCAGGTCCCGGGTCCGGAACGGGGGCTGGTGGCGGGGTCGTCGTTCGGCCCGGCCTCGATCCCGGCGAACTCGCGCAGCGGCGATCGGGCCGGCGAATAGGCGGTCGGGCGTTCGTCGAACAGCTTGGCCACGGCCCCGGCCAGTTCGGCCGGCTCCCACCGGGCGCCCTTGTCCACCTCGGCCACCGGGGTCCACCCCTGGTACAGCTGCACCAGCCCGCCCTGGACCCCGAAGACCTGGCCCGTGATGTGCGCGGCCCCGTCGCTGGCCAGGTAGGCGACCAGCGGCGCGATGTTTTCGGGAGCCAGGGCGTCGAACTCGCCCTCGGCCATGCGCAAGTCGCCGAAGGTCTTCTCGGTCAGGCGGGTCCGGGCTCCTGGGGCGATGGCGTTCGCCGTGACGCCGTAGCGCTGCATCTCCATGGCAACGATGTAGGTGAACGCCGCGATGCCGGCCTTGGCCGCGCCGTAGTTCGACTGCCCCGCGTTGCCCAGGATCCCCGACGTCGAGCTGGTGTTCACGATGGCCCCCCGGACCGGCCGTCCCGCCTTCGCCAGATCCCGCCAGTGGCCGCACGCCGCGCGGGTCACCAGGAAGTGGCCCCGGAGGTGGACCTTCATCACGGCGTCCCATTCCTCGACCGACATGTTGAACACCATCCGGTCGCGCAGGATGCCGGCGTTGTTCACCACGACGTCGAGCCGGCCCCATGTGTCCACCGCCAGCGCGATCAGCGATGCAGCCCCGGTCTCATCGGACACGTCCTCGAAGTGCCCCACCGCCTCGCCGCCCACGCTTCGGATCTCCTCCCCCACCTGTGAGGCCGGACGGGAGTCCGCCCCGGTCCCGTCCCAGT
>DASWCX010000181.1:0-1595 GCA_036395815.1 Actinomycetota bacterium
CGAGACGCTCTGCAGGGGGATCGAGCGGGGGAGCACACGCCTGGCGTCCTGGGTCGCCACCCGTTCGGCCTCCGGCACCAGGACGACGGGCCTGAGGTGGGACCCGGGATCGATGCGCTCGGCCCGCCACCCATCCGCGGACAGGTAGGCGACGGCCATCCCGCCCCGCAGGCACGCGGAGACGTTGTCCGCGTGGCCCTCGAGGTCGACCGCCACCTCGAGCAGCCGGTCGGGCGAAAGCCTGGCTCCCAGCAGCCGGTCCGCCGCCAGGACGCCGCTCGCCACCGCGGCCGCCGACGACCCCAAGCCCCGCTCCAGGGGGATGCGGTTCAGGCACGAAAGGCGGAACGGCGGCGGAGCCTTGCCCACTTCTCGGGCGAGGTAGGCGATCGACCGGAACACGAGATTCGTCGTGTCGGCCGGCAGCTCTCCTTCTCCTTCGCCGCGGACCTCGACGGCCGGCGGGTCGTCGGTGTCCAGGATCACCTCGTTGCGAAGTTCCAGCGCGAGCGCCAGGCAGTCGAAACCCGGCCCCAGGTTGGCCACCGTGGCCGGGGCCCGGACCACGAGCCTCACAGGCCGAGCTCTTCCGCGACCGCCTGCGGATCGGGAGGGAGGAGGGGCGGTCGGCTCGCCCCTGCCACGGCCCACTCGGGCTCCTTGAGGCCGTGTCCGGTCAGGACGCAGACGACGGTGCTGCCGCGGTCGAGCCGGCCCGCTCCGGAGAGCTGGAGGAGGCCGGCCACCGACGCGGCGGAGGCCAGCTCGGCGAACAGCCCTCCCCGGGCCACCCGGCGGTAGGCAGCCAAGATCTCGCGGTCGGTCACGGCGAGGATCCCGCCGCCGGAGTCGGCCGCGGCCTTCGCGGCCTGCTCCCAGGACGCGGGATTGCCGATGCGGATGGCCGTGGCAAGCGTCGACGGCTCAGCGATGGGTTCCCCCCGCACGATGGGAGCCGCCCCGGCCGCCTGGAAACCGAACATCGCCGGCGGCCGCCGGATCAGTCCGTCCGCAGCGTATTCCGTGTAGCCCATCCAGTGGCTCGTGATGTTCCCGGCGTTTCCCACGGGGATCAGGTGATGGTCCGGTGCGTCCCCCAGCGCGTCGCACACCTCGAACGCGCCGGTCTTCTGCCCCTGCAGCCGGAAGGGGTTGATCGAGTTGACCAGCGTCACCGGATGCGTCTCGGCCAACTGCCTCGCCACTCGGAAGGCATCGTCGAAGTTCCCCTGGATCTCGAGGACCCGGGCCCCGTGGACGAGCGTCTGGGCCATCTTCCCCGGGGCGACCTTGCCGTGCGGGACCAGAACGGCGCACACCAGCCCAGCCTTCGCCGCGTACGCGGCCGCCGACGCGCTGGTGTTCCCGGTGGAGGCGCACACCACGGCCTTCGAGCCCTCCTCCAGGGCCCTGGACATGGCCAGGGTCATGCCCCGGTCCTTGAACGACCCGGTGGGGTTGGCGCCCTCGAACTTCAGGAACACGTCGCAGCCGGTCTCCGCGGACAGGCGCTCCGAGCCGACCAGGGGTGTGCCCCCCTCGCCGAGGGTCACCACCGGCGTGTCCTCGGAGACCGGTAGTCGGTCCCGGTACTC
>DASWCX010000182.1:0-8256 GCA_036395815.1 Actinomycetota bacterium
CGGGCGGGTCCCCCCCGAGGGCGGGCGCAACGTCGCCACCCGGCCCGACTGCGTCGCGAACGCCAGTGGCAATGGTTGTCGTGCCGCCAACGCTGCTCGCTCAATGCCTGCGGCTGGCCCAGCTCAGGGCGGCCTGCCCCCGCAAGCTCCCCGCGGTCGACGGGAGCCACTACAGCGGCAGGCCGATCGCCCAGGGGACCGGGCATCAGACCTTCAACATCGCGGTCGGAACGGCCGTGTCGTACCCCGAGGGCAACAGCCCGCAGACGTTCCTCCACGTGGTGGTCGAAGGGGGCGACCTGACGAACGCCCTGGGCGGCTTCACGTATCGAACCCGTGGACCGCCCACAACCCCGCGAAATGGGCTGCTACGAAGCGCGGAACGGATGAGGCTGGCCAACCTCGGGAGCCAGGGGAAGGAGCCCGAGGGCCTCTACCTCGGCACGGTCTCCTGGAACGGCCGTCGCGGGACCCTCGTCCTGGCCCCGCCGTTCGACTACTCGGACTCGATCCACGGCGACCACCTGATCTTCCTGTGGACCCAGAACCGAAGGAGCTATGTCCTGTCGATACACGCATGGGAGCCGTTCCTGCATACGGTGGCAGTCCTGCACGCCATGGTGGATTCCCTGCCTTCCGTCACGGTGACTGCATAGGGCCGGAGATGTGAACGGCGGTCGTGCTTGCTGTCCTCAAACGCCGATTATCTGCATCTCTCTCTCGCGCGCTGGTCGAAAGACTCCTCGCTCAGGTATTTCTCGTCTCCCGTGTACACGAGCCCCTCTCGCAAACGGCTCACCTCAAACCCCGCTATCACGTCAGCGAATGTGGTCGTGTGGACTATGGCCACCAGGTGCAGGCGGGGAGGAAGAGGCGAGGCCAGCGCAGTCGCTGTGGAAAAGCCCGGAGGAGGCTTTCCCACCTCGAAGGCGGTCTGCGACCCACCACCTCGGGAATGTATCTCCCACAGAACCAGGGCGGGCTTCCGGTCGGGCCAGACGATGCTAACGGTGAGCACCCGTTCCCCCGGACATCCAACATACCGAACCTGCACGGTCTGGTGATCGGGGATAGGTTCGACTCCAAGATGTTGACGAGAAGGAATCGTGTCGCAGGAGGACAGGGCAAGAACCGTGAGCACGGCAAGGATCGTAACGGTTGACATCCGAGAGACGGTGCTTCCCCGCCAGCGGGCCACAGCTCCTTCAACACTCATTCTAACTAGCAGCCTACCCGGCCCATCGCTCATAAGGAGACGACAGCCGCCTCTGGCTCCAACCGCATGGGGGGCCTCCGTATGCCTCATTGGAGGGGGTCCCGTCGGAGAGGTGATCATCCGCCCGGAAGCTCTTGCAGGATACTCTCCGGCGAACCTCAGAACCTCCAACCATCGAAAGGGCAAATCAATGGACGAGTGGCGATGGCTCGATCAGCTGGCTGAGGCGCTCGGCGAGCCGCCCGTCGACCGGGCGCAGATCGGGGCCATGCTCCGGCTCTCGCGGGACGTGGCCCACGGGGTCGAGCGCAAGCTCGCCCCCTTGTCCACGTTCGTCGCCGGCATCCACGTCGGCCGGCGGACCGCCGAGGGAGCCACCCAGGAGGAGGCCCTGCGGGAGGTCCTCGACGCGGTCGCTCCCATGCTTCCCGAGCCCGAGCCGGACGCGAGCAGCTAGTCAGAACGACCGGACGAAGAAGAACGACACGGCCATGATCAGGTAGGCACCGACCAGCTGGGCGCCCTCCAACCAGTTGCTCCGGCCGTCGACCACGATCCGGGCCACGATCAGCGTGGCCAGGCCCACGGCGGCCACCTCGAACGAGGTGAACACGAAGTCCATGGGGTGCCCCACTGCCAGGCTGATGAACACCAGCAGCGGCGCCACGAACAGCGCGATCTGGGTCGACGAGCCGATGGCGATCTCGAGCGTCACGTCGACCCGGTTCCGAATGGCGAACACGACCGCCGAGCTGTGTTCGGCCGCGTTCCCGATGATCGGGACCAGGATCAGCCCGACGAAGAACTTCGACAGCCCGATGTCGTGGAGCGCCGGTCCCAGCGAGCCCACCAGCAGCTCGGACTCGACGGCGACGAGCGCGGTCGCCCCCAGCAACACCACCACGGCAGTGCGCGCGGACCACACGGCCTCCTCCTCGGCCTCCGGCGAATGGAACAGGTGCTCGTGGGTGACGGTGGTGAACACCAGGGCAGCCGCGTACAGCAGCATGAGCACCCCGGCCACCACGCCGCTCACCACCTCGCGTTCGACGAACCCGTGTTGTCCCGTGGTCAGCACGAACAGGGCCGGCATGAGAAGGCCGATCACCGCCAGGGTCAGCGACGACGAGTGCACGCCGGCCGCCTGCCGGTTGTAGGTCTGCTCCTCGTGCCTGAGGCCGCCGGCGAGGAAGGACAGGCCCAGCACCAGCAGGAGGTTTCCCAGGATCGAGCCGGTGAGCGAGGCCTTGACCACGTCGAGCTCGCCGTCCAGGATCAGGAAGATCGAGATGACCAGCTCGGTGACGTTGCCGAACGTCGCGTTGAGCAGCCCGCCCACCCGCTGGCCCGTGTGGATGGAGAGCTGCTCCGTGGCGCCGCCGATGATCCCGGCCACCGGGACGATGGCCCCGGCGGCGGTGAGGAACGTCAGCAGGTCCCGGTGCAGGGCCAGGTCGCTCACCCACGAGATCGGGGCCAGCACCAGCAGCCAGTTCAGCGACGGCCGCAGCCACGGCTTCACGGTCCGTAAGCGTAGAGAGTCGGCCCCATCGTCGTGAACGCTCCTTAGCGTGTGCCCGAACGGTTACCGGCAGGCGGCTCTCGGGTTACCGCCCTCCTGGACCATCCCCATCACAGTCCACCGAGGGAAAGGAGCAACGAGATGAAGCGCCTCAGCATCTTCCTGATCGGAGCGGCATTCCTGAGTGCGGCGTGCGGGTCGGGCGCCGCCCTCTCCACTGCCGGCCAGGCTCGTCCCCAGCAGTCGCCCTCCCGATCCACGATCGCTCCCACCGCGAAGCCCGCGAAGCCCGCGGCAGCCCTCGTGATCCACAAGACGGACGGTCTCCCGGCCATCGTGGTGGACGGACCGAAGCCGGGAGACCGGGTGTCCAGCGCGGTCCACATCTTCGGAACCGCTGACGTGTTCGAAGGCGTGCTCACCGCCCGGATCCTGGACGCGGACGGGACCCAGATCGCGTCGACCCACACCGATGCCACGTGCGGTTCGGGATGCCGCGGCGACTACTCGGTATGGATCGCCTACTCCGTACCGTCCGAGCAGAAGGGGTCGGTGGAGATCTACGAGGCGTCGGCGAAGGACGGCTCGGCGTTGCACAAGGTGAAGGTCCCGGTGACGCTCACCGGGTCCGGCCCGGATTGCGGCTGCGGCGACCTGGAGAAGCCCATCTGGATCGTGACGCCGCACGACGGCGACACGATCTCGAACCCGGTCTTCATCCGGGGACACGCGGACGTGTTCGAGGCCGCGCTCATCCTGCGGATCCTGGACGAGGACGGGAAGGTCCTGGTCGAGGTCCCGGTGCAGGCGTCGTGCGGAACGGGATGCGTCGGCGACTTCTCCGCGACGATCGCATACCACGTCGACCATGACCAGCCCGGCAAGATTTGGGCCTTCGACTACTCGGCGAAGGACGGCTCGATCGAGAACCTCGAGGTCGTCTCGGTGACCCTCACGGCCTGACGACCCGGTCACACGAAGGAGCCCCAGGAGGGCCCGGCCCACGAGGGCCGGGCCCTCCATTTTCAACGGGTCAGGTACGGGCCGACGCCACCGCCGGGCGCCCGGTGGCCTCGGCTCCGCCGAGACCGGCTCGCTGCTGGTGGAACGTGGCCCGAGGATCGGCCGACGACGCCGCGCCGGCCTCCATGATGCCGAACTTCACCGCCACCGCTCCCAGGGCGCCGAGGATCCCGGCAAGGACGCGCTTCCACCGCCACCGCTCCGGCGCGAGGTTCAGCACCAGCGAAGCCGCGGTGAGCGCCTTCGACGCGCCCAGGAGCGCCCCGCTCCGACCCTCATGGAGCGGTTTGGCCACCTGGTCGACCCGGCCGGCCTCGCGCTCGAGGGCGATCTCGGAGACGAGGTCGGCGGCCGCGCCCATCACGGCGAACCGGCGGACGATCCGCTCCTCCTGATCGGTGAGCTTCATGAGCTGGAGGAGCGACGCGGCGGCGCTCATGCCCGACGACACGAACAGCGGCGGGCCCGTGCGGCGAGCGCCCTGCCAGACCGGGACCGCCGTGTTCGCCACCAGGACCGCCGTGTACCCGGCCAGCGGCAGCCCGGCCGTTCCCGACACCAGTCCCGAGAGGTCGCCGGCCAATCCGGTGATCCCGCCGGGGCGGGATAGTACGGCCGAACCGGCCGCCGCGGGGGCGACGGTGGCCAGGACCCAGGAGCCAATGTTCATCGGCGACGAGGGCCGGAATACCCGCAACATGTTGAGGAACCTGCCGGGCTTGCCGAGGTCCACGATCAGCAGGACCGTCCCGACGGCGCCGCCTGTCGCCGCCACCCACCGGCATCGCCGGATCAATCCGTCGAGCCCCCTGCGGTCGGCCAGCTGCGCCGCCGCTCCGAGCGCAGCAGCCGCCCCGGCGGCCCCCCCCACAGCGAAGTAGGCCGGCACGTACCACTTCCACACGGGCCGCTTGAGGGCCGGACGGTCGAAGTAAGTAGGATCGTCCCGGCCCTCGGCGTCCGACGAAGGGATCCGGTCCCACACCTCGAGCGGCGGGCCGCCCTCGGTGACCACCCGGTCCGAGTTTGTCTCCTGCTCGGCCCCCTCGCCTTCGAGTACGCCCAACGAAGGGTCGACGTTGCGCCCGTCGCCGGGGCTGCTCATCGTGGCTTTCCGTCCCGCCCGGCCACCACCGCGGCGAACGCGGCGGCGGCCATCCCCGCGGCCGCGAGCGCCATCGACGCCCACGCCGCCCCGACCTTCTTGGAAGGGACCACCGGATCGGGGGGAAGGTTGTACACCTCGGGCCGGTCGACCAGCAGGAAGAACGCGTTCAGTCCCTCGGTCCCCGGCTGGTTCGCCTGGTCCACGCCGTACAGGTAGGCCTCGGACACGCCGCGTTCGTGAAGGGTCTGGAGCCGGATCCGCGCCGTCTCCTGGAGCTCGTCGAGGTCGCCGAACTGGATCGAATCGGTCGGGCAGGCCTTGGCGCACGCCGGCGTCATGTCGTCCTTCAACCGGTCGTAGCACATGGTGCACTTCCAGGCCCGGCCGTCCTCCTCCCGCCGGTCGATCACACCGAAGGGACACCCCACGATGCAGTACCCGCACCCGTTGCACACGTCCGGCTGCACGTACACGGTGTCGAACTCGGTCCGGACGATCGCCCCGGTCGGGCAGTTCTCCAGGCATCCGGCCCGTTGACAGTGCTTGCACACGTCGGACATGAGGAGCCATGAGAAGTTGCCCGCCCCGGTGATCTGGCCGCCGAGCGGGACCGGTCGCTCGATGAACTCGACGTGCCGCCACGTGGAGGCGCCCAGCGCCACCGTGTTGTCGTAGGACATGCCGGTGAAGAACATCCCGTCGTCCGGAAGCTGGTTCCACTCCTTGCAGGCCACCTCGCAGGCCTTGCATCCGATGCAGACGGTGGTGTCGGTGAAGAACCCCACCCGCCCCGACCCGGGCGTCGCCTCCTTCCGAAGGGGCAGGCCGGTGCGCTCGCTCTCGAACACGCTCACGCCTGCTCGCTCCCCTTCTCCTCCCCTGCCTCGACCCCGTGCTTCCCCCGGGGCCGTTCGCCGACCACGGGGAGGTCCCGCAGCCCGGATCCCTCGTCCGGCAGCTGCCCGGCGAATGGCCCGCTGGTCACCACCCGGCGCCGCCGGCTTCGGCGGCCGGACTCGATGTTGCCGGTCAGCGCCTTCGACTCCTGGATGGACACGTTGGGGTCGGCCACGAACGCGATCAGCTCGTTGGTGGCATCGCCCCGGACGAGCCCGCGCGACCCCCAGTGGTAGGGCAACCCGATCTGGTGGATCACCCGGCCTCGAACCTTCAGGGGAGGGATGCGCTCCGTGACCAGGACCCGGGCCTCGATCTCGGCCCGGGCCGTGGTGATCGTGGCCCAGCCCCCGTTGGCCAGGCCCCTCTCGGCCGCCAGCGCCGGCGAGACCTCACAGAACACCTCGGGCTGGAGCTCCGAGAGCCACGACAGCCATCGGGTCATGGCTCCGGCCGTGTGGTGCTCGGTGAGCCGGTAGGTCGTGATCACGAAGGGGAACCGGGGGTCGCCGTGGGCCCGGTGGTAGGGGTTGTCCTTCCGGTCCCACTCCATCCGCGCGGGATTGCACTGCTGTCCGTACAGCGAGTTCTCGCACACCGACTCCTGGGGCTCGTAGTGCGTTGGGATGGGCCCGTCCAGCAGCCCGTTGGGCGCGTACATCCAGCCCTTGCCGTCGGCCTGCATGATGAACGGGTCGGTCCCGGAGATGGTGTCCGTGCCCTGGGCCTGCTTCTCCGGCCGGTAGGAGGGCGGGCGGTCCTCGATGAAGTCGGCCACGTCGAGGCCGGTCCATTTGCCCTCGGCCTCATCCCACCACACGTATCTCTTCCGGTCGGACCACGGCCTGCCATCGGGGTCGGCCGAGGCCCGGTTGTAGAGGATCCGGCGGTTCGCCGGCCACGCCCACGCCCACTCCGGCGCCACCCAGTGCTGCTCGCGCCCCGGCTTCCTCCGGGCCGTCTGGTTCACCCCGTCCTTGTAGCAGCCCGAATAGATCCAGCAGCCGCACGCGGTGGACCCGTCGTCCTTCAGATCCTTGAAGTCGCCGACCGGCTTGCCGTCGGCCACCGTGTACCCGTGGATCTCGGCCAGCACGGCTTCGGCGTCGGGCTCCTCCTGCTCGCCCACCGTCGGGTAGTCCCACGTGAGGTCCAGGATCGGGCGGTCCTTCGGATCGCGCGAACCGGAGTACAGCGCTCGCAACCGCCGCCCCAGGTGGTGCATGAACCACAGCTCGCTCCGGCAGTCGCCCGGCGGCTCCACCGCCTTGTGATGCCACTGCAACAGCCGCTGGGTGTTGGTGAACGATCCGTCCTTCTCCGTGTGCGCCGCGGCCGGGAAGAAGAACACTTCGGTCCCGATGTCCTCGGGCCGGACCTCCCCCCGGGCGATCTCGGACCCGTCCCGCCAGAACTCGGCCGACTCGGTCGGGGCGAAGTCCCGCACCACGAGCCAGTCCAGCCGGCGGAGGCCCTTGCGGTGGAGCGCTCCGTGCATCGACCCCACGGTGGGGTTCTCTCCCATGAGGAAGTAGCCCCGGATCTTCCCGTCTGCCATGTCGGCCACCGTAACCATGTGGGAGTGGTCTCCGGAGAGATGGGGCAGATTGTCGAAACCGAAGTCGTTCGCCTTCGTGGCGGTCTCGCCCCACCACGCTTTCAGCAGCGACACGATGTACTTGGGGAACTCGCTCCACCAACCCACGGCTGACTCGTTGTACTCGACGTACTTCCGCAGGTTCACGTCGTATCCGGCCTTCGGCATCGACAGGTAGCCGGGCAGGAGGTTGTAGAGCGTCGGAATGTCCGTCGAGCCCTGGATCGAGGCATGGCCCCGCAGCGCCAGGATCCCGCCGCCGGGCCGGCCGATGTTGCCGAGCAACAGCTGGATGATGGCCGCGGTCCGGATGTACTGGACCCCAACGGAATGCTGGGTCCACCCGACCGCGTAGGCGAAGGCCGAGGTTCGCTCGCGGCCCGAGTTGGCGCACAGGGCCTCCGCAACCTTCAGGAACAGGTCCCTCGGGATCCCGCACACGTCCTCCACCATCTCGGGGCTGTACCGGGAGAAGTGGCGCTTCACGATCTGGAACACGCAGTTGGGGTCCTGGAGCGTCCGGTCGAACCGCTCGGCGGCGATCTGGGTGCCCCGTTCGGACTTGGGCTCGCCGGAGAACATCTCTCGCTGGCCGGCTGCGGGGGCCACCTCCACCCCTTCGTACTGCCAGCTCTCGATGTCGTACTGGCCCTTGTCGCCGTCCCATCCGCTGAACAGGCCGTCGAGGTCCTCGGTGTCCTGGAACTCCGGGCTCACGATGGCTGCGGCGTTCGTGTAGTTCAGGACGTACTCAGGGAACCAACGTTCGTTCTCGATGATGTGCCGGACGATCCCGCCCAGGAAGGCAATGTCGGTCCCGGCCCTGATCGGGACGTGGATGTCGGCCATCGCGCTGGTCCGGGTGAACCGCGGATCGACGTGGACCATGGTGG
>DASWCX010000183.1:0-2428 GCA_036395815.1 Actinomycetota bacterium
GGTCGGATCCTGTCGGCGGGAGAGGGAGTCCAGGTGGTGGCCGCCAGCGGCCGCGTCACGTCGGTGTCCGACGGCCGTGGGGACGCCTTCTGGGACCCGGGTCCCCATGGCGGGGTCATCGTGAAGTCGTTCGACCCGGACGGGACCCTGGAGTACCGCCGGATCAACGGCCGGTGGACCCGGACCTTCAGGTGGAGGATCGGGCCCGACTACTACTCCCGGATCTCGCCCGATGGGCTGTGGATGGCGTATTCGCGGTTCCGCCACGGCCGCCAGACCACGATCGCCCAGGTCGAGGACCAGCACGGCACGGTCGAACGGTTCCCGCTTCGGGGCTACGCTCCCGTCTCGTGGACGCCCGACGGGCGGGTGATCCTGGACCGTCGAGGGGGATGGGTGGTCTGGGATCCGGCCACCGGGGCCGTCCACCCCTTCCTCGGCCACGAGGCCGTGGCCGACGCGCTCGACCTTCCCTACGAGACGGAGATCACGCTCGAGGACTGGCTGGGCGTGTCGTGGTCGGCCGACGGCCGGTACTTCGCCGTCGGGGCATGGTGGGGCCGGGGCCGGCGCTACGGACAGGCGATCCTGATCGGAAGGTCGGATGGGGGAGTGGCCCGAGTGGTGCCGACCAACGATTGGTACGGGATCCCGACGTGGTCGCCGGTGCGGCCCGAGCTCGCCTATCTCCAGTCCGGCCGGCATGGGCGGCACCATCGCCTGTACGTGGTCGACGCCGACACCGGGCGAAGGACGCTCGTGCTCGATGGCGCGCCGGATGCCGACTGGGCGGCGTGGTCGCCGAAGGGCACGTGGTTGCTCGTGGCGGACTGGCGTCCTTCCAGCCGGCGATGGCTGTTCGTCTCCCGCCACGGCCGGCGGTCGGTGAGCTACCCGTGGCTGGGGAACTACCCTCGGTGGGCCAGCCCCGGCGGCGATGTGCTCATGCCCGTGTGCTGAATGCCGGGGTGACTACCGTCCGACGGGGAGGGTGTCGGCGAACGCCCGGAGCGACTGCTTGAGCGAGCCCATCGTGGCCATGACCGCGGTCGGCTCGTACCCGCAATGGGCCATGCAGTTCGCGCACTTCGGATTGCCGCTCTGCCGCCCGTACTTCGACCAGTCCGTGGTCTCCACCAGCTCCCGGTAGGTCTCGCAGTAGCCGTCGGCCATCAGGTAGCAGGGCCGCTGCCAGCCGAACACCGAATACGACGGGATCCCCCACGCCGTGCAGGCGTAGTCGACCTTCCCCTCCAGGAAGTCGAGGAACAGCGGCGAGTGGTTCAGCCGCCACCGCTTCCTTCGGCCTTCGGCGAAGGCCTCCCGGAACAGCTTGCGGGTCTGGTCGACCGGCAGGAAGTGCTCCTGGTCGGGGGCCTTCTCGTACCAGTAGGCCGGGGAGATCATCATCCCGTCGACCTTCAGGTCGTCGTTCAGGAAGTCCAGGACCTCCCGGACCGTCTTCGGCGAGTCGTGGGTGAAGAAGGTCGTGTTGGTGGTGACCCGGAACCCCTCCGTCTGGGCCGCCCTGATCGCGTCCACCGCCTTGTCGAACACGCCCTCCTCGCACACCGACTCGTCGTGGCGCTGGCGCAGGCCGTCGATGTGGACCGCCCACGCGAAGTGAGGGGACGGTTCGAACAGATGCATCTTCTTCTTCATGAGCAACGCGTTCGTGCACAGGTAGACGAACTTCTTCCGCCTGACCAGCTCGGCGGCGATCTGGTGGATCTCGGGATGGATGAGGGGCTCGCCCCCCGCGATCGACACCACGGGCGCGCCGCTCTCCTCCACGGCGGCCACGGCCCGATCGACCGGCATCCGCTGCTTCAGGATCTGGGCCGGGTACTGGATCTTGCCGCAGCCCGCGCAGGCGAGGTTGCACGCGAACAGCGGCTCCAGCTCGACGACCAGCGGGAACTTCTCCCGCCTGGCCAGCCGCTGCTTCAGCAGGTAGGCCGCCACCCGCGCCTGCTGCCGAACGGTCACCGCCATCGCCGTCGCCTCCCGCCGTTCATCGTAGCTGCATGGGCAGCGTGAACTGGACCGACTCGCCGACCACGGTCCGCTCCCGCACCTCCACCGGCCCCAGGCTCTCCAGGGCCGCCACCACCCGATCGACCAGCTCCTCCGGGGCCGAGGCGCCCGCCGTGATACCGACCGTCCGGACGCCGTCCAGCCAGGCCGGGTCCAGCTCCGTTTCGTCGTCGAGCAGCCGGGCCCCGCATCCCGCCCGCTCCGCCACCTCGACCAGCCGGCGGGAGTTCGACGAGTTCCTCGACCCGATCACCAGCATCAGGTCGCAGTCGGCGGCGATGGCCCGCACCGCGTCCTGCCGGTTCGACGTGGCGTAGCAGATGTCGTCGGAGCCGGGGCCGGCCAGGGCCGGGAACCGGCGCCGAAGGGCGGCCACCACGTCGTCCACCTC
>DASWCX010000184.1:0-4256 GCA_036395815.1 Actinomycetota bacterium
CCGTTCCCGCCACCCGGAAGATCCTCGACCTGGGTGAGCGGTCCGAGGTGCCCGTGGCGGGCGGCACCCTCGAGGGACGTCACCCCTTCCCGCTGGAGTGGCGGGTCGACGCGTACCGGGTGAATGATCTCCCTGTCCTGAACCAGCGCGAGGGTGAGCCGGCCGCTCCCGAGGCGGACGTCCCGGGCCAGGAGCTGATGGCCCGGACGCTGGCCGGCGCGCCGGAGCCGGTGACCGTGCTGGAGACGGGCCCGCTGACGAACCTGGCCTGGGTCCTCGACCATCACCCCGAGGCCGAGGGCAACGTGAAGGAGCTCGTGGTGATGGGCGGGGCGCTCGACGTCCCCGGCAACGTGCAGGAACCCGGCCACGACGGCACCGCCGAGTGGAACATCTACTGGGACCCGCCGGCGGCCAAGCGCGTGTTCGACTCCGCCATCCCTATCACCATGTTCGCCCTGGACGCCACGAACCACGTGCCGGTGACGCCGGAGTTCCGCCGGGCCTTCGGACGCCAGTACGACCACCCCTTCTCCGCGGCGGCGGGCTCGATCTGGGCCATGACCAGCGGATGGGAGGTGGCCGTGGGGAAGGGCCTGCCGTACTTCTGCTGGGACACGCTGGCCACCTCGTCACTGGCCCGTCCCGACCTGTGCACCTATCGAGAGGTCCGGTGCGACGTGGTCACCGAGGGACCGAGCGAGGGACGGACGCTGCCCGCGGCGGAGGGACGGCCCGTTCGGGCTGCCGACCGCGTGGACGCGGACGGGTTCTACGCCCACGTGCTGGAGACCCTGAGGCGCTGAGCGCATGGGCCGGATCGTCGTCGTCGGGAGCTACAACGTCGGGATGACCATCGTGGGGCCCGAGCTGCCGGTCCCGGGCCAGACCGTGCTCGGCCACACGTTCGACATGGGCCCCGGCGGGAAGGGCTCGAACCAGGCCATCGGGGCCAAGCGGCTCGGTGGTGACGTCACCCTGGTGGCGAAGGTCGGCTCCGACGTATTCGGGTCGGATGCGAGGGCGCTGTTCGAGCGGGAGGGCCTCATGGGACCCGGGGTCATGGAGGCGGACACGCACACGGGGGTCGGGCTGATCCTGGTGGACGACCGGGGCGCCAACATGATCTCGGTGGCCGCGGGGGCGAACGGCCGGCTCGCCCCGGACGACCTGGACCTCGTGCCAGGTCTGTTCGACGGCGCCTCACACGCCCTGTGCCAGCTCGAATGCCCGCCAGGGCTCTTCGCCGGTGTGGCCGTACGGGCCAGGGCCACCGGCGTGACCACGGTCCTCAACCCGGCGCCGGCCCGGTCCCTCGACGATGGCATCTACGAGCTGGTGGACATCCTCACGCCGAACGAGACGGAGCTGGCCGTCCTCACGGGGCTCCCGACCGGGGAGGACGAGCAGGTCGAGACGGCGGCCCGCCGTCTCCTGGAGCGGGGCGTGGGATCCGTGGTCGTGACGCTCGGCGAACGGGGAGCCATGTGGGTCGGCCGCGCCGGCGCGCGCCGGTTCCCGGCCTTCGAGGCCGACGCGCGCGATTCCACCGGGGCAGGCGACGCGTTCAACGCCGGGCTGGTGGCCGCGCTCGCGGCGGGCGCATCCATGGACGAAGCCATCCGGCTGGGCTGCCGGGCCGGCGCGTTCTGCGTGACCCGGATCGGGGTCATCGACGGGCTGGCGACGAGGGAGCAGCTCGACGCGGAGGTGCCGCCCATATGACGCTGGGGGCCGCGGACGTGGCAGCCCGGCTCCAGCACACCAACGTCCGTCCCGACGCCACTCGGGCGGACATCGAACGCCTCCTGGCGGAATGCGTCGAGCACGGGTTCGGCGGCGCCATGGTCAACCCGATCTGGGTCCCGTTCGCCGCCGAGGCGCTGGCCGGGACCGGCGTCGTGGTCTGCACCGCGATCGACTTCCCGATGGGAGGCGGCACCACCTCGACCCTGGTCCGGGCCGCCGCAGAGGCCGGAGAGCAGGGAGCCGGCCAACTCGACGTGATGACGAAGGTCGGATGGCTGAAGTCCGGGATGGAGGCCGAATACCGGAGCCACTTGGCCGCCGTGGTCGGAGCGTTCGAGGGCCGGCCGGTGAAGGCGATGCTGGAGGCCGCCCTCCTCACCGAGGAAGAGCTGGCCCGGGCCGTGGACCTGTGCGTCGACGCCGGGGTCGCCTACGTCAAGAACTCGAGCGGGTTCGGCGGTGGCGACGCCACCCCGGAGCTGGTCGCCAGGCTGGCCGCCCTGGCCGGTGGCCGGGTGCTGGTGAAGGCCTCGGGTGGCATCAGGACGTTCGACCGGGCCCTCGCCCTGATCGAGGCCGGGGCGGCCCTGCTGGGGTCCAGCGCGAGCGTGGCCATCGTTTCGAGAGGGCCGGCCGGCGACGAGGACGGCTACTGACCTCCCTCCTCCCATTGACGAGTCAGGTCGTCACGCCGGAGAATGCGCCGGGTTGGCGACACGAGCGCCAGCGAGGGAGAACAAGGGGGGCAGCGGATGCGGAAGTACCGGTACGCGAAACTCTTCGCCGTGGGCGCCGTCTTCGCGATGGTGGCGGCTGCCTGCGGCGGGAAGAGTGGCACGTCCAGCAACACCAGTCCGTCCAGCAGCGGAGGAGCCGCCAGCAACATCAAGGTCGCCCTTGCCCTGGACGTGGGCGGCCTCGGGGACAAGTCGTTCAACGACTCGGCCAACCGAGGGCTGCAGAAGGCCATCACCGACGGACTGGTGAAGAAGGAGAACACGAAGCTGCTGGAGACGAACCAGACCGGGTCGAACCGAGACGAGAACGTGGCCAACCTCGCCGACGGAGGGTACGACTACATCTTCGGCATCGGCTTCTCCTTCTCCCCCGGCGTCGACAACATCGCCGGCCGGTTCCCGAACCAGAAGTTCGCCATCATCGACGGATACTCCGCCGACGCGCCCAACGTCGTGAACCTGACCTTCAAGGCCAACGAGGGCTCGTTCCTGGTCGGCGCGGCCGCCGCGATGAAGTCCCAGACCGGGACCATCGGGTTCCTGGGCGGCCAGCAGGGAACCGGCCTGATCGAGAACTTCCAGGCCGGCTACGAGGCCGGGGCCAAGGCGGTGAACCCGAACATCAAGATCCTCGTGGAATACTGCGGGGACTCGGTGCAGGCCTTCGTCGATCCCACCAAGGGCGAGGCGCTGTCCTCCAAGATGTACGACGAGGGAGCCGACGTCATCTACCACGCGGCCGGCCAGTCGGGCCTGGGGCTGTTCAAGGCCGCCGTGGAGGCGAACCAGACGAGCCCGAGTCCCGCCAAGTACGCCATCGGCGTGGACTCCGACCAGTACCTCACGGCCAGTCCCGACGAGCAGAAGTGGATCCTGACCTCGATGGTCAAGCACGTCGACAACGCGGTCTACGACGTGATCAAGGAGGCCACCGAGGGCAAGTGGACCCACGGGAGCCGGGTGTTCGGCCTGGCCGAGGCCGGGGTCGACTTCGCCACGAGCAGCCCCCTCCTCACCTCGGACATCAAGGCGAAGCTCGACGACTACAAGCAGAAGATCATCGCCGGCACGATCACCGTCCCCGCCCAACCGGGGGGCTAGACGCGGGAGCCCGATGACGACCGCGGAGACGCGAAGCGGCGAGGCGGGGCTCGACGGAGCCCCGCTCGTCGCGTTGAAGGGGATCACCAAGCAATTCCCTGGAGTCCTGGCCAATGACTCGGTGGATCTGGATCTCCGCGGCGGGGAGATCCACGCCCTGATCGGGGAGAACGGCGCGGGGAAGTCCACGCTGATGCGGGTGCTGTACGGCCTGTACCCGCCGGACGAGGGGCAGATCCTGGTCCGAGGGAAGCCCGCCAGGATCGGGTCGCCCCGAGACGCCATCGCCTTCGGCATCGGCATGGTTCACCAGCACTTCGTCCTGGTGGACCGGTTCACGGTCACCGAGAACGTGGTGCTCGGGGCTGAGGGCGGGGCCTTCGTCGACTTCAAGCAGGCGGGCGAGAAGGTGGCGGCGCTCGGGCGGACGTACGGGCTGGCCGTCGACCCGAACGCCAGGGTCGAGGATCTCTCGGTGGGCCAGGAGCAACGGGTGGAGATCCTGAAGGCCCTGTACCGCGGGGTGGACATCCTGATCCTGGACGAGCCCACTGCCGTGCTCACCCCCTCGGAGACCGCCGAGCTCTTCGACAACCTGCGGCGGTTGCGGGCCGATGGGAAGACCGTGGTGTTCATCAGCCACAAGCTCGACGAGGTGCTGGAGATCGC
>DASWCX010000185.1:0-1646 GCA_036395815.1 Actinomycetota bacterium
TTCAAATGGCGCGATCAAATGGAATAATCCCCAACCCCAAGTTGGTACTGCCTACAACTTAAAGGTGTTCCGCTCGGACACGAACCACACTCTCTATATGCAGGTCAACTTCTCACAACCCCCTGTCGGCAACGGCCATACCTCTTTCGATCCGCTTAATCCACCTCACACGTCCTGGCCGAACATGAATGCGGAGTGGTATGGAGAAGTGTTCAACCGGCATAGCGATATGCCGGGCACGAATTCTCAGGCTCCTCGCTATTTCGTGTGGGCTGAGGCCATGTCCAGCTTCCCTGCGATGAGGTAGGTCATTGCGATCAGATTCGCGGTCGTGCGGTATCCGCGGGCCCGGCGCTTGGCCGCCTGCACCAACGAGTTGATCCCCTCGAGTACACCGTTGGAGATCCTCGTGGTGTGCCACCGCAGGACCCCGTCCCAGTGCTCGCCCACGGTGTAGGCGAAGTCCTTGATCGGCTCCAGCCGGCTGCGGATGGCTCCCCGGTACCACCGGTCCAGGTACTCCTCGGCGAGCTCGGGGGGCTGGTCGAAGAACGCGTCGAAGGCGAGGCGCCACCGGTAGGCCCGGGCCGTGCGCAGGCCCCGGCCCTGGACCCGGAGCCACGCCAGGTCCGCCCGCTGGCGGTCCGACAGCTTCTCCGGGCGCTTCAGCCACAGGTACCGGGTCCGCCGGAGCTCCGAGCGGGAGGGGGCCTCGTCCCGGCGGACGGAGTCCAGGGCCTTCGACAGGAGCTGAGCCAGGTGGTAGCGGTCGAAGGTGATCTCCGCGTTCGGAAGCGAGGTCTCGATGCCCAGGATGTACGCGGGGCTCATGTCACAGCACGCGTCGGTGACGGCGTCCGGGTCCCCGCCATGGGCGGCGAGGTCGGTGGCGAAGCGCCGCACGGTGCAGTGGTCCCGGTCCTCCGTGGCGTACAGCACGGCCGAGCGCTCCAGGTCGACGAACAGCGAGATGTAGTCCTGCCCCCGCCGGGCCGAGGTCTCGTCGATCCCCACCTGGCGGACGGCGGCGTCGTCGCGGGCGGAGCGGGCCACCTCCACGTAGTGGTGCAGGACCCGCCACAGCCTGGTGTCGTGCTCGCCGACCAGGTCGGCCGCGGCTCGGACCGGCATGTCGGTGACGAGGGCCATCACCAGGGCCTCGAACAGCAGGGTGAACCCGGAGTCGGGACGGGCCCACGGGACGGCGACCTGGCGCACCCCGTGGGCCGGGCAGGCCACCCGGGGGACCCGGGCGTGCAGGTACGCCTGGTGCTGGAAGAAGTCCAGGTGCCGCCAGGTCTTCTCCGACGTGTCGTGGACCGCACAGGCCTCCTCGTCACCCTCGGGGCAGGGGAACCGCGATCCCCGGGCGAAGTCGAGGTGCAGATCGAGGCGGTGGCCGGCGGCGTCGAAGTCCATGGACGCGACCATCCACGGGTCCTGCAGTCCGAGCGCGGCCTTGAACAGCTCCAGGTTGTTCACGACGGTCCTCCCCCCTGTGTCGGCGGTGGGGGAAGGACCGTCATTGTGCCTGAGCGGGCTACCGGCTACCCACTCGATTCAGCGAGGAGCCGGAAATGGGGACGCGCCGGCGCACGGCGGCATCACCTTCGCCCTGGCCCACGAGGCGGAGCAGGATCGCCCGC
>DASWCX010000186.1:0-1855 GCA_036395815.1 Actinomycetota bacterium
CCCTTCTCGAGCCGGCGAAGCCGAACCAGGGCGTGCGGGCCGGCCGTTGCCGGATCGGAACAACGAAGCACCGCCGAAATCGAGTGTCAAACAGGCCTCGCAACATGAGCGGTGTTCGCCGGGCCTGCGGGCTTCGGGTACACTCCGCCACCATGCCAACGGGGACCTCGGGCCATCACGTCGGGAATCTGATTCGGGGTATTCCGGCGGCGGCGCTGGCCGTGGCCATGTTGACCCTGAGCCCCGGTGCCGGCGCGGCGCCCTGGGCCGGCCCCCACAACATCAACACCTCACGGTCCCGGGGCAACCAGGACGAGACCTCGATCGTGATCGATCCCGCAAACCTCCAGTACATCGTCGGCACGTCGAACGTCGAGTTCGGAGCGGGCCTGGTCCACGTCTGGAGCACCGACGGAGGCATCACGTGGAAGCAGAACGTGATCGCCGACGGGGGGCCGCTCGGATCGGCCTGCTGCGACAGCCAGCTCGCCGCCGACGAGTTCGGGAACATCTTCCTGGTCTATCTGACCAGCCGGGTGCAGGTGGCGCTGTCCGTCGACGGGGGGGCGACGTTCCACCCGCTGGCCTCGCTCACGCCACCGGGATCGGTGCCGGCACAGGCCCTGCGCAGGGGGAAGCTCCCCTTCGGCGACCAGCCCTCCATCGCCGCAGCCGAGGGCGAGGTGTGGGCGTCCTGGACCTCGTTTTCCGGCAGCAAGATCCAGGCTTCGGGCGCCGCGGTGACGGGGCTCGGCCAGGTCGGCCCGTTCTCGTCCCCGCAGACCGCGCAGGGAAGCGACAAAGGCGACTACGGCGACACGGTGATCGGGCCGAACGGCCAGGTCATGGTGACGTATCAGAACCCCACGGGCGGCGAGGGACCGGCCACGATCTACACCGACCTCGACGCCGACGGGCTCGGCCCCATGCGGTTCCAGCCCGCCAGGAAGGTGGTCGTCACCAACGTGGGCGGGTACGACTACATCCCGGCGCAGAACGAGCGCTCGGTGGACGCCGAGGCCGGCCTCGCCTGGGACCGGACCGGCGGCCCTCGCAACGGGCGCCTGTACATCATGTACACGACCGAGCGACCCGATGAGAGCGACGACCTTGACGTCCAGTTGCGGTACTCGGACGATCAGGGAGCGACGTGGAGCCCCGAGCTCCGGGTGAACGACGACGCCACGACGTCCAGCCAGTTCCTGCCGCGGATCGCCCTCGACCAGACCACCGGGAACCTCGCCATCTCCTGGTACGACTGTCGTAACGATCGGGGGGACCACGGTCCCGGCGACACCGACGGCATCAGGAACGACGACGCGATCGTGTACGCCGCGGTGAGCACCGACGGGGGGCAGACCGTGCTGCCGAACATCCGGGTGGGGGCGGGGGTGTCGAACGCCGCCGACTCGAGTTCCGGCCTGGACTACGGGGACTACGAGGGACTGGCCTTCCAGGGCGGCGTGTTCTTCCCGCTGTGGGCCGACAACTCGAACAGCACCGGCGACAACCCGGACGGGCGCCTGCACGCCCTCGACCTGTACACCGCGGCGGTCACGGTCCCGTAGGGTGTGTGGAGCCGTCCGTAGCGCACGAGAGCGTGGTCACGTTGGGGGCGCGGCGCACTCGTGCTTCGACCCGGACGTTCGACCAGTCCGCCGAGGCGTGCGACGACGCGGAGGGCTCCCGTGCCGAAACGGTGTGGTCTCAGGGCAGGGCCGAGGCCGGGAGCCTGAGGGGGGAGGACAACGGGCCCGAGGGGTCGGTGACTGCCTTCCTGTTCGGCTGGGAGTCGAACGAGCGATCCACCACCTCGGTGGGCCCGAACCCCGCTCCCTTCACCGTGGTCAGGGTG
>DASWCX010000187.1:0-3234 GCA_036395815.1 Actinomycetota bacterium
CGCGAGCTTCCCCGCCCAGACGGGGCAAGCGCTCGAGGTGGTGTGGCCCGCAAACGGACCTCCTGCACAGCCGACCGTCCCCGGCGTCGACCAGGTGGTCATCGGGGCGAGCGCCCCGAACGGCGCGCTCGCCCGCCCCGCCGCGCTCGCCCTCACCGTCGAGCCGATCCCGACGCCCTCTCTGTCGCCGACCGCGAGCCCTACGGCCACCCCGTCGCCGAGCGCATCGCCCCCCGTTTCACCCCCCTGAGCCGGTCCGGGCGGCCCGGACCTCGAGCCCCATCGCCGGGTCATTGGTGGCGACGGCATCCACCTCCCAATCGAGCAGTCGGCCGAAAGTCTCGCGGTCGTCCACCGTCCACGTGCCAACCCGTACACCCGCCCGGTGGGCCCGCTCGACGAAGGCCGGACCGGCGGGCACGAGCGCCCGGTGCCCCGGGAACACGAACTCGTGTCCGGCGTCGAGGACGTGGGCCAGGGCAGTGTCGGGATCGACGGCCTGGGTGGATAGGAAGCCCGTGGGCAGGGTCGGCGTCAGGCGCTTGGACGCGGCGATGGACCGCGGGTTGAACGAGATGATGAGGACGGGTCCCCGGAACGCACTCGCCTGCACCTCGGCGATGGCCGCCTCCACGATCGCCTCCCGCTCGTCGTCGTAGGCCGGCTCCCCCGGGATGTTCTTGATCTCGACGGCGAGGCCACACCGGCCGCTCATTGCGTCCAGCACCGTTCGGAACGCCGGGATCCGCTCGGGCCGGTCCGCCGTCCCCGCGTTCGCCGCCTCGATCTGCTCGAAGGCCAGGTCGTGGACCCAGCCGGACCCGTCTGTGGTCCGGGACAGGTCCGGGTCGTGGAGAACGACCGGGATCCCGTCGGCCGACAAACGAACATCGAGCTCGAGGACCGGTGCCCCTAGGGCCAGCGCGGCCTCAAAGGAGGCCAGGGTGTTCTCCGGGTGGGTAGAGGAGGCGCCGCGGTGGGCGACCACCATCGGGAACGCTCCGGGATTGAACGAATGTTCAGCCATTGCTGTGGAAAACCGGCCGGAGTATATTCGGCGCCGCTCGGCCCCTCGCCCGCAGGGTGCTGAAGGGTCGTCCGCGGGTGGGGGTGGGGCATGGAATGGGTCCGGCAGGCCAGGTGCATCGGGGTCGACCCCGAGCTGTTCTTCCCCGTGGGGTCCACCGGCCCGGCCCTCGCCCAGGTAGAGGCGGCCAAGGCCGTCTGCGCCATGTGCCCGGTCCGCCCCGAATGCCTGCAATGGGCTCTGGCCACTGGTCAGGACGCGGGGGTGTGGGGCGGCACCTCCGAGGAGGAGCGTCGGGCCCTGCGCCATATCGGGCGACCCGAGCGGGTGGCCGCCCTGGGCTGATCGGCGGCCCCCAACCCTAGACGCGGCTCGACGGGCACAGGTGGTTCACCGGACAGATCTCGCACTTGGGGTTGCGAGCGGTGCAGATCCTTCGTCCGTGCTCGATCAGGACGTAGGTGAACGGGAACCACCTGTCCCTCGGAACGAGGCGCATTAGATCCCGCTCGATCTTGTCCGGGTCCTTCTCCGTAGTGAAGCCCAGGCGCTCGGCCAGCCGGCGCACGTGGGTGTCGACGGCGATGCCTTCGACCTTCCCGAAGGCGTTGCCGAGCACGATGTTCGCCGTCTTACGGGCCACGCCGGGCAACGTCAGGAGGTCACCCATGGTATCGGGGACCTGCCCCCCGTAGATCTCGACGATCCGCTGGCAAGCCCCACGGATGGCCCTGGTCTTCTGATTGAAGAATCCGGTGGGCTTGATGTCGGCCGCCAGCTCGGCTTCGGGCACTCTCAGATAGTCCTCACACGTCCGGTACTTCTGGAACAGCGATGCCGTGACCTGGTTGACGCGCTCGTCCGTGCACTGGGCCGACAGGATCGTGGCGACGAGCATCTCGAGCGGCGTGGAGAAGTTGAGCGCCACCGTGGCCTGGGGATAGGCCTCCGACAGGATGCGGATGATCTCGGGCGCGCGCTGCTCGATGGGGGTGTCGCGCGTGAGCTTCGACCTCTTCGGCGTCTCGCTCACAGCACCCGGTGCCAGATCCTGGTCTCCCACTCCAGGCCCACGGTTCCCGCGTCTTCCTGGAATGGATCCCCCCACTTGTCGGAGGACTCCATCATCTGGTCGTGGGATTCCCACTCTGTCAGGGTGGTGACCTCGTTCGGGTTCGATTCACTGCTCCAGACCTGCTGGTTGCGGGCGCCGTCCTGCTCGAACGTCGGGTACCACTTCTCGCACGCGGCCCGGAAACGTTCCACGTCGGGCACCGTCACCCGGAACTGCACGAGCACCATGGCAAACCCCTCCTCTCCTCCCGTCTGTTGGGGGTCCGCGCTACACCCACGCGCTCCCGAGCGGGAGCGACCGGGAGAACGACTCGCCCGCACCGTAGTGCTCCCACTCGCCCGCCGTGTGCAAATGCACCTTCCCCGAACCCATCACGGTCCACCGCTCTCCGTCACCAGCGGCCGCCGTGTTCGTGTCGATCGCGAACAGCAGCCAGCCCGGCGGGGTCCACCCAACGATCAGGTCGGTCAGCCCGGGGGCGAAGTTGTCGAGCTCGTCCCAATGCGGACCGAAGTTCGTGTCGCTGAACAGGTCGAGCCCAGGATGCTCCATCACGCTCTCGTCGATCACCATCGCGTCGCTGTCGGGCGCAGCTGGGCCCAGGCAGGCCACCCCGGCACTGCACCCCGCGTAGGGGACGCCCGCCTTCATCACTCGGAGCAGCTCCGCCAGGAAGGGCGTCTTCGCCAGCTTGGCCGAGAGCACCTTGGGGTTCCCGCCGGAGAAGAAGACGGCCGAGGCGCCCTCCAGTCTTCCCACGAGCTCCGGCCGGGCCGCATCCTCCCGCGTCTTCAGCGGAACCACCTCGGCCGGGATCCCCGCGGACCGGTAGTGATCCAGGCCCTTGTTCGCCCAGTGGTCGAACATCTCATCGCCCTCGTGCGCCGCGGCCGTCGGCAGGATCAACACCGGGCCACCGGGGTTGGCCGATCGCTTCATCAGCCACCGGTCCACCTCCCGCTGCCATGGCTCGAACTCGCCCGACCCGAGCAGCCCGAACGCGAGCGTCATGCTTTCACCGCCGCCAGGCGGAAGTACTCGCCCTGCATGGCCTTGCGGAAGATGTCCTCGCCGAAGGCCTGGACCATCCCCTCGACCTGGCTCACGTGCTCCTGGATGGCCAGTAGCTTCA
>DASWCX010000188.1:0-2575 GCA_036395815.1 Actinomycetota bacterium
GAGGGATTGGTCGGGCGAGCTGAACGGCAACGTGTTCGCCAGGAAGTCGGCGTGGGAGCGGGAGGAATGAGTTGCTAGCGGTAGAGCAGCGAGGGATCGGGCGCGGGCTCCGCGGGTGCGGAGGTGGAGGAGAACTCGGGAGGGACCAGGGACTGGCCCGGGTGCGGGGTGGAGGTGGAGCGGAACCGCTCGGGGACCGTGCTGACGCCGTGATCGTATCCGGAGGTCCACCCGGATTCGGCGTTCGTTTCCCTGTCCATCACCCGCAATGGTACGGGTCCCGGCGTCCCCTTGCAATGGATCTTCGGTGGGGACCGCTCCCGTAGAATCACATCCGTGGCATCCGAAGCCCAGCGCGCCACTTCCCCTCTCCTCGATGGTCTCAACCCCGTGCAGCGGGAGGCGGTCCTCCACACCGAGGGGCCGGTGCTCATCGTGGCCGGGGCCGGGTCCGGGAAGACCAGGGCCCTCACCCACAGGATCGCGTACCTGATCCGGGAGAAGGGGATCTCGCCGTACGCCATCCTCGCCATCACCTTCACGAACAAGGCGGCCCAGGAGATGAAGGATCGGGTGGAGGGGCTGCTGGGGACCCGGATCGCCCGGGGGATGTGGATCCTCACCTTCCATTCGGCCTGCGCCCGGATCCTCCGCCGGGAGCACACCCACCTCGGCGTCCCCAGCTCGTTCTCCATCTACGACGAGGGCGACACCGAACGGGTCATCTCCATGGTGCTCAAGGCGATGGACGTCGACCCGAAGCGCTATCCACCCCGCGCCGTGGCCGCGCTGATCGGCCGGGCCAAGGACGAGCTGATCGAGCCGGCGGCGTTCGCCGAGAACGCCCGCACGCACTACGAGCGGGTGGTGGCCGAGGTCTACGGCGACTACCAGCGGCGTCTCCGGGCGGCCGGGGCCCTGGACTTCGACGACATCATCATGCAGACGGTCCGGCTGTTCCGCGAGCACCCCGAGGTCCTGGAGCACTACCAGGAGCGGTTCGCCTACATCCTCATCGACGAGTACCAGGACACGAACCGGGCCCAGTACCACCTGGTCAACCTGCTGGCCGCCAGGCACCGCAACATCTGCGTGGTGGGCGACGCCGACCAGGGCGTGTACTCGTGGCGGGGCGCCACCATCAAGAACCTCCTCGACTTCGAGCACGACTACCCCGACGCGGCGGTGTTCGTCATGGAGCAGAACTACCGCTCGACCCAGAACATCCTGTCCCTGGCCAACGCGCTCATCGAACACAACATCCAGCGCAAGCCGAAGTCGCTGTGGACCGAGTCGGACACGGGCGACCTGGCCGTGCGGTTCCGCGCGGAGAACGAGCGGGACGAGGCCCGGTTCGTGGTGTTCGAGATCGAACGGCTGGTCCGGGACGAGGGGTTCCGCCACAGCGACGTCGCCGTGTTCTACCGGACCAACGCCCAGTCCCGGGTCCTGGAGGAGGAGTTCCTGAGGGCCGGCCTGCCCTACCGGGTGGTGGGCGGCGTCCGGTTCTACCAGCGCAGGGAGGTGAAGGACGCCCTGGCCTACCTGCGCGCCCTGGTGAACCCGGGGGACCTCATCAGCGTCCGCCGCGTGATCAACACCCCGAAGCGGGGGATCGGGGAGGCCACCGTGGCCTCGATCGAGCGGTTCTCCGCCGATGAGGACATCCCCTTCATGGAGGCGGCCCGCAGGGTGGAGGAGATCGGCACGCTCGGGCAGCGGGCGAAGGGCGCGGTGCGGAGCTTCGTCGACGTGATCGACGGGCTGCGCGAACGCATGGCCGAGGGCACCAGCCCGTCGCGGATGGCCGAGGCCGCGTTCGCCGACACCGGGTATCTGGCCGAGCTGCAGGCCGAACGGACGGTGGAGGCCGAGGGCCGGATCGAAAACCTCGAGGAGCTGGTCGGGGTGGCGAGGGAATTCGAGCAGCGCGACCCCGACGGCGGGGTGGCGGAGTTCCTGGAGCAGGTGTCGCTGGTCTCCGAGCAGGACGAGTACGACCAGGAGGAGGCCACCGTGACGCTCATGACCCTGCACAACGCGAAGGGGCTCGAGTTCGACGTGGTGTTCATGGCGGGGATGGAGGACGGGGTGTTCCCCCACTACCGCTCGATGACAGACGCCGCCCAGCTCGAGGAGGAGCGCCGGCTGGCCTACGTGGGCATGACCCGGGCCCGGCGGCGCCTGTACCTGACCCACGCGTGGCAGCGCTCGCTGTTCGGAGGCTCGAACTACAACCCGCCGTCCCGTTTCCTGTCGGAGCTCCCGGCAGACCTGGTGCGTTCGCTGGACAGGGGACGGGAGGAGGAATCCAGACCGAACGGCGGACGGGATGCCCTGGGCCACGAGCCCCTGCCGGTGATCGAGGGCGACACCGTGTTCCACGACAAATGGGGTGAGGGAGTGGTGCTCTCGGTGAGCGGTTCCGGCCAGCGCACCGAGGCCACGGGGGCGGTGTCGTCGGTGCCGTCTGAGAAGGCGATGTCGGCGTCGGTGCTCTGCGGTTCCAGGCCGTCCTGGGTGGCCAGTAGGTCCGTGTTGATCGCGCTCCAGCCGGTGTCGGAGGTCGGGTCGG
>DASWCX010000189.1:0-6576 GCA_036395815.1 Actinomycetota bacterium
CGGCGACGGGCAGCACGTGGCGGGCGGCGAAGGAGTCCAGCGCCAGGACGTCGAGGCCGGCGTCGAGTCGCACGTCGGGACACAGGCGCATGGATCGCCGGCCGAAGTACGTGTACGGGTCGATGTTCTGGACGATGGCCAGGAACACGTCGTCGGCGCGATGCTCCAGGTCCGGTCCCCAGGCCAGGTCGAGCTGTGGGCGCTTCCGGTCGTAGCCGGCGAAGAACAGCCGCAGGCCCGTCCACAGGAAGAAGAAGTCGCCGGCCCGCTTCTTCGCCCTGGGGTTCCGTTCGACCTCGCGGACGATGGCGGCGTCGAACCCGACCCCGCAGTTCGCCACGAACCACCGGTCGTTGATCCGCCCCAGCGGGATCGCCCGCGGATCGGACCCGGCCCGCCCGGCCAGGGCCCGGGCGGCTCGCACGGCGTCCCGTCCGAGCCCCAGCGACCGGGCCAGGATGTTCGCCTCGCCGCCGGGTAGGACGGCCAGGGCGGTGTCAGTCCCGGCCAGCCCGTTCGCGGCCTCGTTCACCGTGCCGTCGCCTCCGAGCACGATGACCGGGTCGAGCCCGTCGGCCCCGGCCGCGGAGGCCAGCTCGGTGGCGTGCCCCGGGCTCTTCGTCTCCGCCACCTCCACCACGAATCCGCGCGACAGCGCGCCGACGATGGGGTCCTCCTCCCCGGGCGACACGCCGTGCGCGGCGGGATTGACGATCAGCAGCGCCGTGGGTCGGGGATTCATCCCTCCAGCCCCTCCCGCAGCACCGCCAGGGTCTTCGCCAGCAACCGGGACACGTGCATCTGAGAGATGCCGAGCTCCTCGGCGATCTCGCTCTGGGTCTTGCCCTTGAAGAACCGGAGGTACAGCATCCGTTGCTCCCGGGGCGGGAGCTGCTGGAGCAGCGGGCCCACGCTCACCCAGTCCTCCAGCGCCTCCAGGGAGGTGTCGGCCTCGCCGATCTGCTCGTAGTACGACAGGCCCTCCTCGCCGGCCGGCGCGTCCAGCGAGATGAGCCGGTACGCGTGGGCCGAATCGAGGCCCTCCAGGACCTCGTCCTCGCTGGTTCCGGCGGCCTTCGCGATCTCGGCCACGGTCGGCGATCGCTGGAGGTCCTGGGAGAGCTTGCCGATCACCGAACCCAGCCTGAGGTTGAGCTCCTGCAGCCTCCTGGGGACGCGCACGGCCCAACCCTTGTCCCGGAAGTGGCGCTTGAGCTCGCCCACGATGGTCGGGGTGGCGTAGGTGGAGAACTCGACCTCGCGATCGGGGTCGAACCGATCGACGGCCTTGACCAGGCCGATGGTGGCCACCTGGATCAGGTCGTCGACCGGCTCCCCGCGCCCGGCGAACCTGCGGGCCAGGTATTCGACCAGCCCGAGGTGGCCCTCGATCAGCCTGGTACGGATCTCCTGGTCGCCGGTGGTCCGAAGCGTCCGAAACAGCTCTTTGACCTGGGGCTTGGGGATCTGGGGATGGCGCTCTTGCGAGCTCAACGGCCGCTCATCCCTCCTCGCCCCGCCGAATCCTGAAGCTCACCGACACGGAGCCGCCCGCGGCCTCCTGGACCTCGAGGTCCTCGACGATCGACTCGAGGATCACCTTCGACCACGGGTTCAGGAACTGGGCCCCGGGCTTGAGCTTCCCGTCGCCGCGCACCGAGATCCGGAGCGACGCCTGCTCCGGCTCGAATGCGATCTCGAGCTTGCGGGCGGCCGGATCCGAGGTGGCCAGGACGCGGCCGCACGTCTCGTCGATCGCAATGTGCAGATCCGTCACTCGGTCGTAGGTGAAGTCGAGCAGCGCCGCCAGGGCCGTGGCGGTGGCGCGCGCCAAGCCGACGTGTCCCGTGGTGGCAGGGATGCGAAGGGTCACCGGTTCGGACAATGAGCACCGATTGTACCCATGGGCCTGTCGGGTACTTCCATCGGTCCCGCTCCTACAATCGCCGCTCGATGATGTTTCGACGGCGTCGGCCGCTTCCCCCGGCCCTGCGCGAGGCCCTCGGCGGATTCCGGCGAACGGCCGAACGGGTCGAGGAGGCGAAGGCCGCGCTCCTGCTGGGGGTCCCCTCAGGGCGCGCTCCACGGCTTCCCCTCGCCGAGGCGCTGGCGGGTTTCGAGTTCGGCCTCGGGGAGGCCGCGAGCCTCATGCCGGCGTGGCGCCGTCCCGAAGTCTCGGATCCGTGGGAAGCGTGTTCCCGCGCCCTGGCCGAAGCGGGCCGGAGGGCCGCTCGGCTTCGACTGGAGGACTCGCCCACCGGCTACGAGGAGCTGGCTCCGGCCCTCGACCATTTGCTCGACCCGCTGGACGCGTTCGACGCGGCGGCCGGTTGGTTCCGCCGGAACGGGGCCTGAACCGGTCCCGGGTCAGGTCGGAAGCCGTTCCTGCTCGGGTCCTTCCACGTCGTAGAGCACCTGGCCGTCCACGATCCTCGCCGCGGGGTGCATGCGGTGCGGCTCGCTCCGGCCCCGCCCCATCAGGTGCACCACCGTGCAACCCCGGGCCACCAGGGCGTCGGCCAGCATCCGCCGGTGGCAGCGCCACCACAGGGTCTCGGCGCACATGAACGCGGTGCCTCGCTCCCTGCTCGATTCGATGAGCCACGAGGCGGCCCGGTCGAACTGCTCCGAGCCCATGTGGTCGGCGTAGCCCCGGAAGCCGGGCGAGGTCAACGCGGTGTTCGGCGAATCCGGATCCGGCTTGCGCCATCCTCCGAGATCCCGGCGCCACACGTACTCGATCCCGTCGGCCTCCAGCCGCTCGGCCAGCGCGTCCTTGCCGTACTGCGGATGCTTTCGGGACCCCGAGGCCGTTCGAACGTCGACCAGGCGTTCGATGCCGGCGCCCTCCAGGATCGCGACGAACTCCTCGATCGGCCTGGCGCCGTGCCCCACCGTGAACAGCGTGGTGGTCTCAGGCGCCGGCATTCCCGCTGAGAATCATCGGGTCGCCAGCTGGCGGCCTTCCTCCTTCGCCTCCCGGCACCGCATCCCCTCCATCAGGACGCGGACGGTTTCCCTGGCGAAGCGCTCGTCGCTCCCCACCGAAGCTTCGGGCCCCACGTACGCCTCCATGTACGCCTGGGCCCAGCAGGCTCCGAGGATGAGGCGCGCGGCGGCATCGGGAGATGTCCGGGGGGACAGCCGCCCCAGGCGCTGCTCCCGGCGCACGAACTCCGAGATCGCGATGAGGGGCTTGAGGGGCCCGCGATCGGTGTCTTTGAAGAACTGCCGGTGCTGTTCAAGGAGCTCGTGCTCGGCCATGGCGCCCGCCACCATCGGCAGGATCCCTCGATAGAAGGCAAGAGCGGCCTTCACCAGCTCCTCGAGGTGGTGCCGGGCGGAGCCCTTCCCGGCCAGCTTGGGGAGCGTCTCCACCATCTGGATGAACTCCGGGAACCCCTCCTTGACGCACTCAATGAACAGGGCGTGCTTGTCCGGGAAGTATCGGTAAATGCTCCCCTCGGCGCACCGCGCCTCTTCGGCGATGGCCTTCGTGGTGGCTCCGCCCAGTCCCCGTTCCCGGATGACCCGGGCGGTGGCGGCGAGGATCAGCTCCCGGACGTCACGGACGGTGCCGGTGCCCGTGGCCTCTTCCACCACCGCCCCGGCGTCAGGCCGCATGCACGGCCACCGCCTCTTCCCGTTCGACGTGGCTCCGCACGAACAGGAACGACACCACGGAGGCCAGCAGCATGAACCCGATCGCCACGAGCATCCCGATGTGGATGGCGTGCACGAACGAGCTCTTCACCGCGGCTCCGATGGCGGAGCCGGCGCCGTCGCCGGTGGTGTTGCCGGACGCCGCGCTGGCCCCGGCCCGGGCCAGGATGCCCTGGGCATGCCCCTTCGGGACCCCGGACGCGACCAGGCGGGCCAGGAATCCCCGCTTGAACGCCCCCGTGACGATGGCGCCGAGCAGCGCGATCCCGAACACCCCGCCGAGCTCCCGGCTGGTGTTGGTGGCGGCCGAGGCCACCCCGGCGTGGCGAGGCTCGACGGAGGCCATGACGGCCGCGGTCATCGGCGTCATGGTCATGGCCATCCCGGCGGCCAGCACGATGAACGAGGGCAGCAGGACCGTGAGATAGGGCGAGTCGGGTTGGGTTCGCAGCATCAGCGCCAATCCGGTCGCCGCGACGAACGTCCCCGTGGTCATCAACCATCTCGATCCGAACCGGTCAGACAGCCGGCCGGCCAGGGGGGCCACCACCAGGATCACCCCGGAGAACGCGAGCAGTCGCGACCCGGCCTGAACGGGCGAGTAGCCCTGCACGTTCTGCATGTAGAGGGTCAGGAAGAACACCGAGCCGAACATGGCGAAGAACACTGAAGCGGCCACCACGTTCGACGCAGCGAAGGTCGGGATCTTGAAGAACTGCAGCGGCAGCATGGGCGAGTCCTTGTGCGACTCGATGCGGAAGAACGACGCCAGCAACACGGCCGAGACCGCGAACGCGCCGATGATCAGCCCGTCGGTCCATCCGCGGGCGTTGCCCTCGATCAGCGCGTAGACCAGGAAGAACAGTCCGGCCGTGCCGGTGACCAGGCCCGGCGGGTCCAACCGCCGCGACTTGCTGACGTCCTTCGACTCCGTGACCACGAACCACGTCAGGGCGAGGCCGATGATCCCGATCGGGATGTTGACGAAGAAGATGCTCTGCCAGGACACGTGCTCGACGAGGTACCCGCCGACCACCGGCCCAACGGCGATGGCGAGCCCGGACATGGCGGCCCAGATGCCGATGGCCGCCCCGCGCTCGGCCCCCTTGAACGTCGCGGTGATGATGGAGAGCGACCCCGGCAGGAGCATCGCGGCGCCCAGTCCCTGAAGGGCCCGGAACGCGACCAGCTCGCTGGTCGACCCCGACAGCCCGCACAGGAGCGACCCCAGCGTGAACGTGACGAGCCCGAACATGAAGAAGCGCTTGCGTCCGTACAGGTCGCCGAGGGCGCCCCCGGTCAGCATGAACGAGGCGAAGGTGAGCGTGTAGGCGTCGATGATCCACTGCAGCCCGGAGACGCCGGCCCCGAGCTTGTGCTGGATGGTCGGAAGGGCCACGTTCACGACCAGGTTGTCGAGCATGGGCATGAACAGCCCGAACACCATGGCCACGAGGACCCACCACTTGCGACCGTCGTTCGCCTCCGTTGCGGCGCCTGCGGGCCGCTCCATCGTCTGCTTCATGTCCCTCTCCTTTGTCACGCCGGGTGCGCGGGCGTATGCTTCGATCGATCGAGGAATGAGTGAGTGCTCACTCATTCTGCCACGGTTTCCGGATTTCCGGCAAACCGGTTCCGAACAGCCGAAGGGGTCGAGCGAGTGATGGACGAACACGGGGACGGGTCCTCCGCACCCTCCGCCGGCTCGCGCGTGGCGCTGAGCCATCGCCAGATCATGGTGGTCTACAGCGGTCTGATGGCGGGCATCCTGGTGGCCGCGCTCGACCAGACCGTCGTGGCCACCGCGCTGCCGACCATCGTGGGTGACCTCGGAGGATTGAGCCACCTGTCATGGGTGGTCACCGCGTATCTGCTCACCTCCACCATCTCCGTTCCGCTGTACGGCAAGATCAGCGACCTGTACGGCCGGAAGAACCTGTTCCAAGCGGCGATCGTGATCTTCGTGGGCGGCTCGGTGCTCTCCGGGCTGTCGCAGAACATGCTCGAGCTCATCCTGTTCCGCGGGATCCAGGGGGTGGGGGGCGGCGGGCTCATCGCCATGGCCCAGGCGATCATCGGCGACATCATCGCGCCCCGGGAGCGTGGGAAGTACCAGGGGTATCTGGGGGCGGTGTTCGCCTTCGCCAGCGTGGTCGGCCCGTTGATGGGTGGATTCTTCGTCGACCACCTCACGTGGCGGTGGGTGTTCTACATCAACGTGCCCGTGGGCGCCGTGGCCCTGTTCGTCACGTCGATCGTTCTGGACCTGCCGTACCGAAAGGTCCACCACGCCATCGACTTCCTGGGCTCGGCACTGATCATGGCGGCGGCCACGTGCCTCCTCCTGGTCACGGTGTGGGGGGGCGACGAGTTCCCCTGGGGCTCTCCGGTGATCCTGGGCCTCGGCGTGGCCGGCGTGGTCCTGCTCGGGCTGTTCCTGCGCCAGGAGACCCGGGCCGTCGAGCCCGTGATCCCGCTCCGCCTGTGGCGGAACCCGGTGTTCTCGGTGGCCAGCGGCCTGGAGTTCCTGGTCGGTTTCGCCATGTTCGGGGCCATCGTCTTCCTGCCCCTGTACCTGCAGACCGTGGGAAGGGCCTCGGCCACCAACTCCGGGGTGCTGATACTGCCGCTGATGGCCGGCCTCATGTTCTCCTCGATCACCTCGGGCCGGATCATCACCCGAACCGGCCGGTACAAGGTGTTTCCCATCGCCGGGACCATGATCATCGCGATCGGGCTGTATCTGTTGTCGACCATGCACGTCGGAACGTCCAGGCTGACGTCGTCGCTGTACATGGTGGTCCTGGGGCTCGGGATCGGCATGATCATCCAGGTCATGGTGCTGGCGGTCCAGAACTCCGTGGAGCACCGGGACCTCGGCACCGCCACCGCCACAGAGACGTTCTCCCGGTC
>DASWCX010000190.1:0-3838 GCA_036395815.1 Actinomycetota bacterium
TCGCGCATACCTATCTCGACGGGGCGGAGTCCCTGCGCGATGACCTCGGCTGAGCGGGTAGCCGTGCTCGGGACGGGCCTCATCGGGACCTCCATCGCCATGGCTGCCCGAGCCGCGGGCGAAGAGGTCCGGGGGTTCGACCCCGACCCCAACGTCCTCGCCCGGGCCGCGGAGCGCTCCGGGCTGCGGCCGGGAGCCTCGCTTGCGGAGGCCGTGGCGGGGGCCTCGCTGGTGTTCGTGTGCACTCCGGTGCCGAGCGTCGCCGGCGTGGTGGCGGAGGTGCTGGCCGCCGCCACCGAGGCCGTGGTCACCGACGTGGGAAGCGTGAAGTCTCACGTGCTTGTTGAGGTCGAGAGAACCGTCCCGGTGGGAGATAGGCGGCGATTCGTGGGTGGCCACCCCATGGGAGGTTCGGAGCGCTCGGGGCCCGATGGGGCCTCCCCTTCGGTCCTGGATGGGATCGTGTGGGTGTTGACTCCCTCGCCGGACACGAAGGAGGCCGCGACGGCAAGGCTCTCGGTGTGGGTGGAGAAGGTGGGGGCCAGGCCGGTGGTGATGGACCCCTTTCGCCACGACCGGCTGGTGGCCATGGTCAGCCACCTACCGCAGGTGGCCTCGACCGCGCTGATGGGCCTGGCCGCAACGGAGGAGGCGGGGGAACCCGATATCCTGCTCCTGGCCGCGGGAGGGTTCCGGGACCTCACTCGGCTGGCAGCCTCCAGCCCGCATCTGTGGAGCGACATCCTGCTGGCCAACCGGGCCCAGATCGCCGAGGCCATCGACCTGTACGCAAAGCGCCTGTCCGAGATCCGGGACATGGTCATTGCCGGATCGGGCCGCGACGTCGAGCGGGCGTTCGCCGAGGCGAAGGAGGCCCGCCTCACGCTCACGGCCAAGCCCACGGTGAGGACGGGGGTATCCGTGCTTCAGCTGGCCGTCCCCGACCGGCCCGGGGCGCTGGCCGACCTCACAGCGTGCCTGGGGGCCGCCGGCGTCAACATCGAGGACCTGCAAATCGTTCACTCACCGGAAGGCGGTCGGGGCACCGTCTACCTCACTGTCGTCTCCTCCGCCGCCGACGAGGCGGCCCGGGCCCTCCAGGGGCGGGGATTCGAACCGCTCCGGCTGGCCTAGGGGGTCGACGTGCGCATCCTGGTCGAGCCGGGTGGCACCGTGGAGGGCGAGGCGGCCGTCCCCGGAGACAAGTCCATCGCTCACCGCTGGCTGATCCTCTCGGCGACGGCCCGGGGGACGTCCATGTTGGTGGGGCTCCCTGCGGCCCTCGACGTGGGGTCCACCGCCCGTTGCCTGGCCGCGATGGTCGGAGACCGGGCTCGATCTCCCCTTGAGACTTGGGGTTCGATGCTCGGGCACCAGGGTGTGGCCGCCGGGTTCACGGTCGATGACAAGGTTGATCCGAGTCAGGGCCAGGCCGAGCTGGTAGTCGAGGGCGAGGGAAGGGATCAGCTCCATGTGCCTCGACGACCGCTCGATTGCGGAAACTCTGGCACCACCATGCGACTGCTCATCGGGGTCCTGGCGGCGTCGCCGTTCGCCTGCACGCTGACGGGTGACGAGAGCCTTCGGGCCCGGCCCATGGAGCGGGTGGCTGCACCGCTCCGAGAGATGGGCGCGTCGGTCCGCACCGATCACGGGCATCCACCGGTGGAGGTCCACGGCGGCCTGTTACAGGGGATCCGCCATGAGCTGGCCGTGCCCAGCGCCCAGGCAAAGGGGGCCATCCTCCTCGCCGGCGTGGCGGCCGATGGCTGGACCACGGTGGTGGAGCCGGCCCGGACCCGAGACCACACGGAACGAGCCCTCCTGCGGCTGGGCGCCCCCGTTCGCCAGGAGGGGGAGGGGACCGTCTCCGTCTCACGGTTCCAGCACGACGGCTTCGAGGCGCACGTGCCAGGCGACGTGTCGTCCGCCGCCTTCCTGGTAGGGGCGGCGACCCTCACGGGAGGGGAGCTCACCATCCGAGGCGTCGGGCTGAACCCCACACGCACGCACTTCCTCTCGGTCCTGGACCGCATGGGCGTCGCCGCGGAACCACGGGTGACCGGAGAGGAGCTGGGCGAGCCGATAGGTGAGCTGTTCGTGGCTCGCGTGGCGGGGCTGCGCGGAACCGAAGTGACGGCCCGAGAGTTGCCCCTCGTGATCGACGAGGTGCCGGTCCTCGCGGCCCTCGCGGCCCACGCGGACGGGGGGACCCGGTTCGCCGGCGGCGCCGAGCTTCGAGCCAAGGAGAGCGACCGGCTGGCCGGTGTGGCCGAGATGGTGCGGGATCTGGGCGGGCGGGCCAGGGTCGAGGGTGAGGACCTGGTGGTCGAGGGCGGAGGGCTGGCCGGCGGCAGGGCCTCCGCCCGGCGCGACCACCGCCTGGCCATGGCGGCGGCGGTGGCGGCGCTCCGAGCCCGGACCGCGTGTGAGATCGACGGCATGCAGTGGACCGAGGTGTCCTTCCCGGGCTTCCTCACGTCCCTCCGGGCGTTGGGGGCCAGGGTCGGGGCGGCGTGACGTGACCGCTCGGGTGGTGGCCATCGACGGGCCGGCCGGATCGGGCAAGAGCACGCTGGCCGAGCGTATGGCCCGGGCGCTCGGCCTTCCCTACGTCAACACCGGGCTGATGTACAGGGCGGTGACCCTGCGAGCGCTCCGGGAAGGGGTCGACCTCGATGACGGCCCGGCCTTGGCGCTGGTAGCTCGAGGGATCAGGTTCGACCTCAGCTCGAGGTTCTCACCTCACGCCATCCTCATCGACGGTACGCCTCCATCGCCCGACCTCGTAGACCCTGAGGTCGAGGTGAACGTCTCGACGGTCTCCCGTCACCCCGAGGTCCGGGCCGTGCTCCGGGACGAGCAGCGCCGCCTGGGCAGCGACGGAGCTGTGATGGAGGGCCGGGACATCGGCTCCGTGGTGTTCCCCGACGCCGCGGTCAAGATCCTCCTGGTGGCGGCGCCAGACGAACGGGCCGCTCGCAGGGTCCGCGAGCGGAGCGAGTCCGCCCCGAGCGACGGTGCCGTCCCTGCTTCGATCGGCGCACGGCCAACCCCCGATGTGGCCGAAGCACTTGCCATCAGGGACGCCCTGGACGAGCGGGTGAACCCACTGGTCCCGCCCTCGGACGCCGTCCTCCTCGACACGACGGGCAGGGACCCGGACGAGGTCCTGCGCGAGGCCCTGGCGATCGCTCGCGAGCGACTGGAGGCCTCAGGTGCGTAGCGGCGACGGGGAGGGGGACCGGCGAGAGAGTCCGGCCCTCCGGCTGCCCACCGTGGCCGTGGTGGGCCGGCAGAACGTGGGGAAGTCCACCCTGGCGAACCGGCTGTTCGGCCGGCGAGAGGCCATCGCCCACGAGAGCCCTGGCGTCACCCGCGACCGGGTGGAGCTCGAGGCGGAGTGGCGCGGGCGGCGATTCCGCGTGGTCGACACGGGTGGTTTTGCCGCCAAGGCCCGGGGGGTCGATGCCCTGGTTGCCCGACAGGCGGAGGTGGCGACCGAGGACGCCGACGTCGTCCTTCTGGTGGTGGACGCTCAGACCGGGGAGCAGGAGGAGGACGAGGCCCTGGCCCGGCGGCTCCGCCGGGCCAGGGCCGCCGTCCTCCTCGTGGCCAACAAGGTCGATTCGGACCGGGAGGAGGCCGACGCCGCCCGGTTCTTCACGCTGGGGCTGGGTGAGCCCGTGCCGGTCTCGGCGCTCCACGGTCGGGGGGCCGGAGACCTGCTCGACCGGATCGTCACGGTCTTGCCCCAGGCCGAGCCGAAGGACGGCCAGGAGGAGGCGGGGGAGCCGCGCTTCGCCATCGTGGGCCGGCCGAACGTGGGGAAGTCGTC
>DASWCX010000191.1:0-5130 GCA_036395815.1 Actinomycetota bacterium
CCCCGCGCACCCTCGCCGGCCCCGCCCCGTCCCGCCGCACGCCGACGGGGCGCCGAGGAACCGGACTGGCGGGGCTACGACGCCATCGCCGAGATCTACGCCCGCGTGCACGCGCCGAGGACCGCCGTCCCGGCCGCGGACCTGGTCGAGATCACGCCGGTCTCCGCCGGAAACCGGGTGCTCGACGTCGGGACCGGAACAGGCGTGGCCGCGCGGGCCGCCGTGGACAGGGGGGCGGCGCTCGTCGCCGGGATCGACCCGTCCCTCTCGATGCTCGCGGCGGCCAGGCGGGAGACGGGCGGGCCACGGTACGCCGCGGCCGAAGCCATCGACCTTCCGTTCCGCGCTGGCACGTTCGACGCCGTCATCTCGGCCTTCTCCCTGTCGCACTTCGCCAAGGTGGACACGGCCCTGTTCGACATGCTCCGGGTGCTGAGATCCGGGGGGCGGCTGGGAGTGGCCACGTGGGGCCCGGGCGACGACGAGTTCACCCGGGCGTGGAACGAGGTGGCCGAGCGGTTCGCCGAGCACGAGATCCTCCAGGACGCCTACCTCCGGGCGATGCCCGGGGGGGAGCGATTCTCCGATCCCGGGCGGCTCAAGGACGCGCTCCACGAGGCCGGGGTCCGCGACATCCGGATCGAGCGGCGCGAGTACCGGTTCGAGATGTCCGCCGAGGACTATCTCCTGGGGCGGGAGACCGCCGCGTCCGGCCGGTTCCTCCGCCAGATGCTCGGCGACGAGTTCTGGGAGAGGTTCAGGCGCGAAACGCGCGAGGCGTTCGCCGAGCGGTTCCCGCCCGCGTTCAACGACTTCCGCGAGGTGATCCTGGCCGCCGGCCACAAGCCCTAGCGCGTCCGGTTCTCTCGTTCGATACGGGGCTATCGCTGGAGCTGTCGGAACTGCTCCGCGTGCTGCACCCCGACCAGGCGACCGGCCTCGTCGGCGTCGAGCGGCATCCACTGTTCGAAGAACTGCAGCTGGCCCTTCCTGACCTGGCTGCCGTGCTCGCGAAGAGCGGCGAGCTTGGCCTCCAGGTAGCCGGTGATGTCCTCGAAGATGTTCGGCTCGGTGGTCCAGGCGAACCTGATCACCGGCACCTTCCACGGGGCCAGCCCCTCGGCGAGCTGCTCCGGGAAGTACGTGGGGTTGCCCGCGCCCGGGAAGATGGCGTCCATCACGGTGGCGCCCGCGGTCCTGTGGTCGGGGTGGTTCATGAACCGGTTGCCGATGAACCACGTCGTGGGGTCGGCCGTGACCACCACCTGCGGGCGGATCTCCCTGATCGCCCGAACGATCTCTCGTCGAACCTCAGCGTTGTTCTCCAACTCGCCGTCGTGGTTGCCCAGGATCCGGAAGTCGCCCAGGCCGAGGACCTTCGCCGCCCTGGCCTGCTCCTCGGCGCGGGTCCTGGCCAGCTCCTCGCGGTCGGTGTCGGGATCGTCCGAGCCGCGGTCGCCGTTGGTGAGGACCAGAAGGTGCACCTCGCGCCCCTGGGCAGCCCACTTCGCCAGCGTACCGCCCGAGGAGATCTCGGCGTCGTCCGGATGGGCGAACACGGCCAGCACCGGCCCCTCGCCGTCCTGCCACTCGATCACGGTCTACCTCCCGCCGGCCTTGCTCTCGATGTACCGGATGATGGTGCGGGCCGGAGCGCCGGTTGCTCCCCGCGGCCAGAAGTGGTTGCCCCGGTCCGTGAAGGCCGTCCCGGCAACGTCGAGGTGCGCCCACGGCACGTCGCCCACGAACTCCTTCAGGAACAGGGCCGCCGTGATGGCTCCCCCATACCTGTTTCCCACGTTCTTCACGTCGGCCACACTCGACTCGATCAGCCGGCGGTAGTCGGTCCACAGGGGCAGCTGCCACAGGGGCTCGCCCTCGTCCGTCCCGGCCGCCCGGAGGTCGTCGATCAGCCGCTGGTCGCTTCCGATGATGGCCGCGACGTCCGAGCCGAGCGCGATCATGGCGGCGCCGGTGAGGGTGGCCGAATCGATGAGGACGGTCGGCTTCTTCTCCGCCAGGAAGGCGAGCGCGTCGGCCAGCACCAACCGGCCTTCGGCGTCGGTGTTCAGCACCTCGGAGGTCTTCCCCCCGTAATGGCGGAGGACGTCACCGGGCCGGATGGCCGCTCCACTGGGCATGTTCTCCGCGGTCGGGATGGCCGCGATGACGTTCACCTTGGGTTTGAGCTGGCCGATGGCCCGCATCACCGCCAGGGCTGCCGCCGCTCCACCCATGTCGTCCTTCATGGTCTCCATCCACTCCGGCTGTTTCAGCGAGAGGCCGCCGGAGTCGAACGTGATCCCCTTGCCGGTGATGGCGATGGGGCGACTGGTGCCCGCCCCGCGATAGGAAAGCTCGATGAGGCGGGGCTCGTTCACGCTCCCCGAGCCCACACCGAGGATGCCGCCGAACCCCGCCTTCTGCAGCTGCGCCTTCGTCCACACCTTGCACTGCAGGCCGTGCAGGGCGGCCATCTTGGTGGCCTCCTTGGCCAGGACCTCCGGGGTGGCGTCCAGGGCCGGCGTGTTCACCAGGTCCCTGGCCCAGTTCGCGGCCTCCGCGTAGACCTGGCCCCTGCGCAGCGCGGCCTTCAAGGCTTTCGTGTCCGCCCCCGCGTCGACCAGCGCCACGACCCTCTTCAGGGCGGGCTTCTGCTGCGACGCGTCGTCGATGGGCTGGCGCTTGTACCGGTCGAAGCGGTACGTCCCCAGGAGCAGCCCCTCTGCGAACGCGTGCATCGGGTCGGGTCCACCGTCTCCGGCCTGATGCAGGGCGGTGGCGACCGTGACGAACCTGGCCACCCGGCCGGCCACCCGCTGGGCGGCCCGTCGGATCGACCCCGGGCCGGCTTCGGCCTTGGGCCCCACCCCGACCAGCATGAGCGTCCGGGCCGCGATCTTGCCCAGCGTGGGGAAGGTGAGCGAATCGCCAGGATGGCCGGTGATCTGGTGCTCCCGAAGCGTTTCCGGCAGGTCCACGCCTAGGGCCTTCCCGATCTCCGAGAGGCCCGGTCCGGGGTCCCGTCCCTGATAGAAGGGAAGGATCAGTAGGTCGGCGGCTACCTTTGCGGGCGAGGCGGATGACAGCTCGAACTTCGGCACGGAGTCCCTCCTCTGCGATCCGGATACCGGGCTCGCGCGCGAGCCCATTGGGCCATGCGCGGCTCATCAGTCTATCGAAGCGAGGCCGAAACCACGGTCCTTTGTCGAGGCCACGCCCCTTTGTCGAGGCCACGCGGCTCCTCTAGGCTGGCCGGGCAGTGGAGACCCGGGACCTCAAGAAGCTCGTGCACTTCTCCGACCAGCGGGTCGAGCGGGAGGCCGTCTACGAGACGCTCCGGCTCTGGAGCGAGGTCGTCTGCCTGTCCCGGGCCCAGACGTTGGGCCCGGTTCGCGACGACGACTCGGACGCCATGTTCCTGGTGGTGGCCGGCGAGGGGGCCTTCCAGGTGGACGGCAGGCGAAAGCGCCTCAAGCAGTGGGGAACGGCCCTGGTCCCGGCGGGGGCCGAGGTGGTCGTGTCGAACGCCTCGGTCGACCCCCTGGTGCTCCTGGTAACCGCCGCCCCACCCCCAGTCCCGCGAGAGGTCACGGGCTGAATCGGCGGGAGCTCAGGCCCGGGTGACTGCGTTGCGGCGCCCCGACCACCCCCGAACCCGCGCCATGGCGACGTACAGCGCCAGCGCCACCAGGAACGACGGAAGGCTCGCCCCCGCCGTGGAGTTGAACAGGGGGAAGGGCAAGTGGAGCCACCCGTGGAGGACCCGCTCGACCGCCCCCTGCCAGCCGCGCAGCGGGGTCGGCACGCTCCACTGGTAGACGGCGAAGCCGAGCGCCCACGCCACCACGGCCCGCCAGTTGAACGCGGGACCGGGTTCGCCGTCGAGCCCGTACTCGCCGGTCCGCGGCCGCCCCCCGCGCACGAGGAAGTAGTCGGCCACGAACACGCCGAACAGCGGAACGAACACCGACCCCAGGAGGAACAGGAAGTACTCGTAGTTGCCCAGGGCGACGGCCGGCCTCAACCCGAGCCAGGCGGCCAGGCCCACACCCGCGGCTCCCACGGCCAGGACCGCCCCACGCTGCGGGATCCGCTCTTCGAGGTTCTGGCTGGACACCGCGGCCGAGTAGACGTCGGCGAAGGCCTCGTCGGTCTCTCCAACCAGCAGAGCGAGCAGCACGATCCATCCCCCCGCCAGCGACGCGATGGCCTGCCCCAGCCCGGCGGGGCTCGCGTCCGAGAGCCCGGCGCCCAGCACGAGCAGCGCCCCCAACGCGTAGAACCAGAAGTTCCCCACCGCATAGCCCCAGAAGGTACCGGCCGCCGATGACACGCCCCGCCGGGCGAAGCGGTTGTAGTCGGCGGCCAGCGGAAGCCACGACACCGGCATGGCGATCACCAGGTCGACGGCCAGCCAGAACCCCCCGGGATACCCACCTGTCCCGGCGCGGTGCCAGATCGCCCCGAGATGGGCCGTGGTCAGCACCCGGATCGTGATCCAGGCCCCCACCGCAGCCACGACCCAGGCCCCGAACTTCTCGAGCCACTGCCGGATCACCAGGATGGGGCCGCCGAGGGCCAGCGCCGTGCACACCATCGCCGCGACCGCCAACCACGGCCAGTAGGACGAGTGGTGGAAAAGACGACGGGACATCTGGTCGGCGATCAGGGCCATGGCCCACAGCTCGAACCCCGTCCACCCGACCAGCTGGGCGATGTTCAGCACCGACGGGAGGTACGAACCCCGCACTCCCAGCACCGGCCGGAACAACACCATGCCGGGCACGCCTTCTCGTGCCCCGGCCAGTCCAACCAGGGCGAGCGGGATGCACCCGATCACCGACCCGACGGCGATGGCGAGCAGCGCCCTGGGCAGACCCAGGGAGGGCACCAGGAGGGCGCCCGTCAGGAGGACCAGCAGGCCGATCGCCAGGTCGGCCCACAGCACGCCGAAGTCGAACCCGGACAGGCGGCGATGCTCGGGCGGGACCGGGCGGATCCCCCACGAGGGCGCCTCGCGCTCGAGGGCCTGTTCGAGACGTTCGGTGACGGTCGCCACGCGCATCCACTCCCTCCGCCGGCGTTACCCGGATCAGGTTCGAGGGGTCGCCAGCCACCCAGCCGGCC
>DASWCX010000192.1:0-1919 GCA_036395815.1 Actinomycetota bacterium
CCGAGCTGGAGAGGATGGCCGATGAGGCGATCCGGGGAGGGGCCTCCCCGGAACGAGCCGTGGTCGAGGCGTTCGGGATGTTCCGAGACCTGCTTGCCGCCTCGGAGAGCGAGTACCTCGCGGGGCGAGTGGCCGATCTCGACGACGTGCGGGACCGCGTGGTGAAGGTCCTCCAGGGCCGAAGCACGGCCGGGGAAGCGCCCGCGGTTCGCTCGGTGATCGTGGCCCACGAGCTCACCCCTTCGCAGACGGCCTCCATCCCGGTGGAGGTGATCGCCGCGATCGTGACCGAGACGGGGTCGCCCACGAGCCACGCGGCGATCCTTGCCCGCGCTCTGGGCGTCCCGGCCGTGGTTTCGTGTTCGGGGCTGCTCGACGCGGTCGGGGCTCGAGGCGATCAGGTGGCGGTGCAAGGCCGGACCGGCGCGGTCATCGTCGGCCCCGACGCCGCGGAGCGAGAGGCGCTGTGGCGGCGGATGGATGCCGAGGAGCGGCGCCGCGAGGCGCTGGTGACGCTGCGGGACGAGCCTGGCCGGACCGCGGACGGGCATCGGGTCGAGCTGGCCGCGAACATCGCGGCGATCCAGCACCTGCCGGCGGCGGTCGAGGCCGGAGGGGAGGGAAGCGGCCTGGTTCGGACCGAATTCCTGTTCCTGGGCCGGACGGTAGCGCCGTCGGTGGAGGAGCAGGTGGGGTTCTACACCGAGGTGCTGCGGGCCTTCCCGATGCACCGGGTCGTCTTCCGCACCC
Organism: Actinomycetota bacterium; assembly: GCA_036395815.1. Lineage (GTDB taxonomy): Bacteria > Actinomycetota > UBA4738 > UBA4738 > UBA4738 > DASWCX01. Next base: position 751 of record DASWCX010000192.1, read on the forward strand.
TCGACGTCGGCGCCGACAAGCCGCTGCCGTTCGTGGAGCGCGATCCGGAGGAGAACCCGGCCCTGGGGCTCAGAGGCATCCGGCTGTCCCTTCGTCGCCCCGACCTCTTCCGATCGCAGCTCCGCGCCCTCCTGCGGGCTCGGGCCGAACTGTCCGGCCAGGACGGGGGCCGCCTGGCGATCATGTTTCCCCTGGTGTCGACCGCCCGCGAGCTGGTTCAGGCGCGCCAGATCCTCGAGGAGGTGGCCGGGGAGGAGGGAGCGGATCTCGATGGGCTCGAGGTCGGCGCGATGGTCGAGGTTCCCTCCGCCGCGTTGGGCGCCGCGCGCCTCGCCGCCCACGCCGACTTCCTGTCGATCGGGACGAACGACCTTCTTCAGTACCTGTTCGCCGCGGACCGACTGGTGGGGGCGGTGGCCGACCTGGCCGACGTCCTCGAGCCGGACGTGCTGGGGCTGGTCCGCCACGTGATCGAAGCCGGACACGCCGGGGGGGCGTGGGTGGGCGTGTGCGGGGAGGCCGCCGGGGACCCCACGGTGGCGGCGGCCCTGGTCGGGCTGGGCATGGACGAGCTGTCCATGACCAGGGTGGCAATCCCCGAGGTGAAGGACGCCCTGCGGCGCCTCACGCTCGAGCAGTGCCGGGAGGCCGTACTCGCAGCCATCGGGGAGGCCGCGGACGCCGTCGAGGCTCGAACGATCCTGGAGGCTCGCCTGGGCACGGGGCTCGAGTCTCGACCCGCCTGAGACGACCGCGAAACCCCTGGCCGCTTTGACTCCCCCCCGACCGAGGAGTACCAATACGGCTGGGAACCAGGCGTGTCCGCCGTCTTGCCCGGCGGACCCGAGTCAAGGGGGTGGCATGAAAGCGGATCTGCCCCGCGAGACGGTCGACGAGCTCAAGGGAGGATCGCTCTCCACGATCGATGCGGTGGCGATGGCCATCGCCGTTCTCTCACCGGCCATGGCGATGGCGTACAACACCACGTTCGCCGCGTCGTTCTCCGGGACCTCCACGCCGTTCGCCTTCCTCCTCGGCGGGATCGGGTGTCTCGCCCTCGCCGTGGTGGTGATCGGGTTCACCCGGCGCATGGCCTCGGCGGGCTACGCCTACACGTACACCAGCCGGTCGCTCGGCCAGGGAGCCGGTTTCATGACGGGCTGGCTGTA
>DASWCX010000193.1:0-3127 GCA_036395815.1 Actinomycetota bacterium
CCCCCCACGGCCAGCAACGTGCACACGACCGCGACGAACGCCAGCCAGAAGTGGTACGCGTCCAGCCCGAACAGGCGAGCGGAGGCCACGTTGGCCACTTGTCCCATGGCCCAGAACTCGACGGCCGTCCACCCCACCAGCTGGAGCAGGTTGAGGGCCGAGGGCAGGAACGAGCCCCGCAGCCCGAGGACCGGACGGAACAGGACCATCGAGGGGACTCCCTCCCGCTCGCCGGCCAGCCCGACCAGCGCGAGGGGAAGGCACCCGATGGCGGACCCCACCACGATGGCCAGGAGCGCCTCCGGGAAACCGAGCGCGGGGACGAGCAGCGCGCCGGTGACCATCACCAGCAGGCCGACGGAGAGGTCTCCCCACAGGACCGTCAGGTCGAGGCCGGACAGCCGACGGCGATCGGGGGGGACGGGACGGATGCCCCAGGAAGGCGCCTCGCGCTCCAGGACCCGCTCGAGGCGCTCGGTGAGGCTCGACATGGTTCGGTTGGGAGTCTACGCGCGAGGCGTGGCTACGCTCGCTGGTGGAGCATCCGTTCGAGGTTCGCGAGCGAGCGGCGCATCAGACGGCGCATGAACGGCCGGTACGCGACGAGGGCGAGCTCGCCGAGAACAGGCACCGGAAGATGGAGCTCCTCCATCCACGTGAACCGGGCGCCGCGTCCCGCCGGCTCTAGGAGCCATTCCCCGACGCCTCGGACCAGGCCCCGGTGCGCCATCACCAACCGGCGGGGAGGCTCCCACAGTGTGACCTCCAGATGGTCGGTGAACAGGGGCACCCCCAGCACCCGGGTGCGCACGGCGACGATCACGCCCACGCCTTGGCGATGGGACGTGATCACCCGGACCGAGTGGGCGTCCTTGATCCATGCGACTTGCTCCTCCCATGCCAGGACGCGGCGCCACGCCTCCTCGGTAGAAACGGGGAGATCGGTCCGGGCGGAGACCCTCACAGGAGCGACCACGTGCAGGCAGACGTCACAACCCGGCGGCCTCTCCGGTCTTCGGAAGGGCCCGGAGCGTCTCGGGGATCGACAGGAGCAGCGCCAGCGCGACCACGATCGGGACGGCGGAGATGGCGAAGGCCGGCCCGTACCCCAGCCGGTCGGCCGAGAATCCGGCGACGAGCGGACCGAGCACGAACCCCAGGTCCCCGACGAACCGGAACGCGGCCACGGCGCTTCGCTGGCTGTCCTCTGTGGTGAGGTCGGAGAGCATCGCCGCCTGGGGCACGCCGGAGTACCCGGTGATGAGGCCGAAGATGCCCAGGCCCACCATGTACCTCACCGGCGTGGAGGCGAGCGGCCACAGGACCAGGGAGGCGGCGAGGAGCGCGTAGGACGGCACGATGACGGCCTTGCGGCCGATCCGGTCGGTCGCCGCCCCCGCGGGGAACAGCGCCGCGAACTCCGTGGCCGACGCGATGGCCAGGCCGATCCCGATGCCGACCGGCGAAAGACGGACGATCTCGTGGCCGAAAAGCGGGATGAGCGTGCTGTACACGCCGGCGATCATCCACGCGTACGCCCCGTTCGCCAGCAGGACGGTGACGAACGGGCGATCGAACCGCAGGTGCCGGAGGCCTCGGGGGCGATCCTTCGGCGGCTCGTCGCGGCGCACGGCTGGGATGGTCCGCGAGAACACCACCGCCGCCACGAAGCACGCCCCGGCGTAGACCCACAGCGTGCTGGCGGGGCCCAGCCAGTGAGCGAGGACGCCGCCGAACGGCTCACCCGCGATGATGCCGACGTTGAACGACGCATACCAGACGCTCATGACCCGGCCCACACGGTCACCGGGGACCGCGCGCAACAGGAAGGAGAGCAGGCCTGCGAAGAACACCGCGGAGCCGGCGCCGCCGGCGCCGCGGAACACGACGAGCAACGGGAAGGTCGGCGCCACGGCCGCCAGCGCGGTCGTGGCGCCGACCACCGCCGCGCCCACGACCGCCGCGGCCCGCTCACCCAGCCGGTCGATGATCACGCCCGCGAACGGGTCCATCGCGAGCCTGGTGACGGAGAACGCCGCGATGAGCACCCCGACCGCGTCGAGGCTGACGCCGAAGGACCGTGCGTACAGGGGCAGGATCGGGGAGACGATCCCGAACCCCATCATGATCACCAAGGTGCCGACGACCGCGGCCCGGATCTCGGGGATCCGGAGGATGTCCCGGTATCCCAGCTCCCCGGGGTCGCTCACGGCGGGCAGTCTACGGGGGGGTCGGCCCGTCCCGGACGGGCCGGCGCTTGCGCGGGCACCCGCCATCCTCTTCGATAGCCGCGATGCCCGGCACCGCGAGCGGCGCGATCGTCGCCACGTCCCTCGTCACGGCGAAGGGGACGGCGCCGTGGCGGGGCGGCGAGCTCGGCGCGGCGGTCGTCATGGCAGACGCCGGGATCGCCTGGGCGGACGGGATCATCACGTTCGTCGGGCCCGCCGACGAGCTGCGCAACGGGGATCCCCAGGTGTTCCAGGGCTGCACCATCGCGCCGGGGTTCGTGGACTGCCACACGCACCTTCCGTTCGTGGGGTGGCGGGCGGACGAGTTCGAGCTCCGGCTGGCCGGCCGGAGCTACCGCGAGCTGCACGGCGAGGGCGGGATCTACCGCAGCGCCCGGCTCCTCGCCGAAGCCTCCGACGACGAGGTGATGGCGTTCTGTCGGCCCCTCGTCGCGGAGATGGCGGACCACGGCACCACCGCGATGGAGCTCAAGACGGGGTACGGCCTCTCGGTGGGGGGCGAGCTTCGCCAGGCCCGCCTGGCCAGACGGCTGGCCAAGGAAGCACCCCAGGCAACCACGGTGACCCTCCTGGCCTGCCACGCCGTGCCGGAGGCGATGGAGCGAGAGGACTGGGTCCGGAGGGCCTGCACGGAGCTGATCCCGGCCGCGGCCGCCGAGGGCCTGTGCGACGCGGTGGATGTCTACGTCGAGGACATCGCGTTTACCCCCCACGACCTACGGGCGGTGTCGGAGGCGGCCGCCGCCGTCGGCCTCCCGGTTCGATGCCACGCCGACCAGCTGGGGCCCTCGGGAGCCGCCGAAGAGGCAGTCAAGCTGGGGGCCAAGAGCGCCGACCACCTGAACAACGTGAGCAACGAGGGCGTTCGGGCGCTT
>DASWCX010000194.1:0-3555 GCA_036395815.1 Actinomycetota bacterium
GGCGGCGTCGCCCATGTGCTCGACAGCGCGGGGGCTGGCCCCGACCTGGAGCTCCGGATGGTCCCGGCTGGCCCGAGCCAGCGAGACGATGTACCGGCGCACCGGAGGTTCGATCCGCACCGCGGCCAGGAGCGGCCGAAGGGCCAGGAGGTCGGACGCCTCCGGCAGCGGGGTGGACGGAACGGTCCGCAGCTCCCGGGACCGGCCCAGGATCTGCTCCTCCTGTTCCGCCTCCGGGTACCCGATCCGAACCTTCAGCAGGAACCGGTCCAGCTGAGCCTCGGGCAGGGGGAAGGTACCCTCCAGCTCCACGGGGTTCTGAGTGGCGAGGACGAAGAACGGGTCGGGAAGGGGATAGGTGACCCCGTCGGCCGTGACCTGGCGCTCCTGCATCGCCTCGAGCAGCGCGGCCTGGGTCTTCGGGGTGGCCCGGTTGATCTCGTCGGCCAGGAGGACCTGGGTGAAGATCGGCCCCTGGCGGAACTCGAACTCCTGGGTCTTCAGGTTCAGGATCGACGTGCCGGTGATGTCCGACGGCATGAGGTCCGGCGTGAACTGCACACGCTGGAAGTCCAGCCCGACCAGCCCGGCAAGCATCCGGACCATGGTCGTCTTGCCGACCCCGGGCACGTCGTCGATGAGGACGTGCGAGTCGGTGATGACGCCGATCAGCACCAGCCGCAGCGCCTCCCGGACCCCGAACAACCGGGCCTCGATGCGCTCTGCCACGGCCTCGAAGAACGCTCGCGCGGTCTCGACGTCGCTCATGGCCACAGCATAGTTCGCGCTGCCTGGAGCCGATCCAACCGATCCGCCGAAGCCGTCACAAACCGTTCTACGTTGCTGCGAACAGAAGGAGGCGGGGGCGAACCCGCCTCCTTTCTCGAAACGTTACTGCGCGAGGCTCAGGCCACGAGTCAGGCCACGAGGCTCATCCGGCGCGGCTCACGCTGCGGAGCTACGGAAGTCCCGGGCGGCCCGCTCCGGGGTCGACCTTCGGAGCTGCGCCATTCGCCACCCGTACACCGCCATGCCCGTTACCAGGCCCACGGCAACGGCGATGAGCCCCCAGCCCACGCCGGACAGCTGCCAACCGGCCGCGTTGTCGATCGAATAGCGGCCGGCTCCGGTGAAGGCCAGGCATGCCGCCGCGGCCGCGAAGGTGAGCGGCAGCTCGTACCCTCCGTTCGAGTTCCACACGCCCTTCGGGCGGTGTACCGACAGCGACGCGTTCAGCATCATGCCGATGATGGCCGCGGCGCCGAGCGGCGTCAGGAGCCCCAACATCAGCAGGAGGCCACCGCCGGCCTCGGCCATCCCGGCCATCGCGGCCATCGCGCGCCCCGGCCGGTATCCGAGCTGGCCGAAGAATCCTCCCGTCCCCTCGAGTCCATTGCCGCCGAACCAACCGAACAGCTTCTGCGTGCCGTGCCCGATGAACAGGGCCCCCACGACCAGCCGCAGGATCAGCAGTCCGAGGTTCACAGGATCACCTCCTCCTCTGCCCGTCCGCGAGAGCGGCGCGGGTCCAGCCATGTATTCCCCGGCAGCGGTGGACCATGCGCAGCTGCGCAGGGCCGGTCCGGAGCTGCCGGTGTCAGGCCAGGTCGAGAGCGGCGGCGGCCAGCTCCTTGCGGATCCCGGTGACGAACGGGACCTCCACCTTCGTGTACCGGCGAGCCTCCGCCTGCCGCAACCTGCGGATGCAGTCCACGATCCGGTCGAGCCGGTCGGCCTCGAAGGCCAGGATCCATTCCCAGTCGTTCAACCCGAACGCGCTCGTGGTGTTGGCAAGCACCTCTGGGAACTCCCGGCCGAAGCCCCCGTGTTCGCGCAGCAGCTCGGCGCGCCGGTCCGGAGGCAGCAGGTACCATTCCGGCGTGCGGGCGAACGGATACACGCACAGGTACTTCTTCGGCTGCTCCCCCCGGACGAACGCCGGGGCGTGGTCGCTCGAGAACTCCGCCGGCCGAACCAGCCCCATGAACGCCCACGTCAGATCGAGCCGCTTGCCCAGGGAGGTCCGGCGGAACGCCACCAGCATGTCCTGGAGGACGTCGGGGCTCGGGCCCACCCACCACATCATGAGATCGGCGTCGGGACGGAAGCCCGCGGTCGAATAGACGCCCCGGACGGTCACCCGGTCGGACCATTCCTTCAGGAGGATCTCGGACTCGTGGGCCGCTCCCTCCACATCGCTCGGCCCTCGGGAGCGAAGATCCGCGGTCGAACGGAACACCGGGTAGTACGCGTACAGCGTGTCGCTCACGTGATCGCCTCCTGTTCGAGATCCGCCCCGTCGCCGGTCACCCCGGGATCGGCCGGCCGCGGCGGCGTGCTCTCCGGGGCGGCCAGGAACGCCCTCACCCGCTCCGCCGCCTCCCCGGCCTGCCGGACGCAGTCGGCCACGCCGACCCCCCGATAGGCCGAGCCGACCAGGAACAACCCGGGAAGAGGGGCCAGCGCCCCGTCGATCCTGGCAAGTCGGTCCAGATGTCCCACCTCATACTGCGGCATCGAGCGGGGCCACCGGACCACCTTCGTCGCCTCGGGCTCGCACCCCAGGGGCGAGGCCGACTCGATGTCGCGGGCGGCCGCCGCGGCCAGGTCCCGGTCGGGTCGCTCCAGCGCAGTCTCGTCGTCGCCGAATCGTCCCAGGTAGCACCGGATGACCGCCCGCCCGGCGTGCTCCTCCCGGGGCCACTTGCTCGAGACCCAGGTCGAGGCGGTGATCGCGGTAGGGCCGGGACCGCCCGAGTCCGTCGCGGCCGGCGGCACGATGAAGCCGGAGCCCGGCGGCAACCGTTCGGCCGTCGCGGGTGGGTACACCAGCAGGACCACGGCCGTCGAGGCGTAAGGGATCCCGGTGAGCTCGGCGGCGGCCTCGGGGGCGGCCAGTCGCAGCAGCCTGGACGATTCGAACGCCGGTGTGGCCAGGACCACGGCGTCGGACTGGAGCGTGCCGGCTCCCGCGCGGACCGCCCATCCCGGCCCGCGCCGCTCGATCCCTTCGACCAGCTCGCCGGTTCGGATCCGGCCCGCGCCAAGGGCCCGGGTGAGCACCTCCACCAGCCGGGAGAGCCCTGTCCACACCGTGGCGAACAGCGGCCCGGAGTCCTCGCGCTCCCGGGCCGCCTTCGCCGCGGCCCGGGCCCCTCGGATCAGGCTTCCGTAGGCGGCCTCCCATCTCCTGAGCTCCGGGAATGTCGCGGCCACGCCGAGGTGCGCGGCGTCTCCGGCGTGGATCCCCGCCAGAAGCGGCCCGATCAGCACCCTCGCCGCCTCTGGACCCATCCGGCGGGTCGCCAGGGCCTCGATCGACTCGTCCCCTTCGTCCTTGCGCCTCGGCCGGAGGAGATCGGTGGCCGCCCGGACCCGCCCTCCCCTCGATAGGCCGGGCCACCGCAACAGCTCCTCGACCGACGCCGGGACCCCGAACGCCGACGGCTCCGGATACCGTCGCAGCCCTCCGCGGGCCCACACGTAGGCCCGACCGGGCGCCGGCGCCACCAGCTCCTCCCCCAGCCCGAGCTCCCGGCACAGGTCGATGGCCCA
>DASWCX010000195.1:0-5333 GCA_036395815.1 Actinomycetota bacterium
GTCCCCGAGGGCACGGAGCTCCTCCGGCGTCTGGTCCGAACCGCCGACGTCCTCGTGGAGAGCTTCCGGCCCGGTGTGCTTGACCGGCTCGGGGTGGGTGTCGCGGCGCTCTCCCCCCAGAACCCCCGCCTGGTGTACTGCGCGATCAGCGGATACGGCCAGGATGGCCCGTACCGGGACCGGGCCGGCCACGACATCAATTACATCGGCTATGGCGGAGTGCTCTCGCTGACCGGGCATCCGGGCGGCGAGCCTGTAGTTCCGGGCGTGCAGGTGGGAGACTTCGGCGGGGGAGCGATGCTCGCCGCGGTGGGGATCCTGGCTGCGCTGGTGGACAGGGCTACCACCGGCCGAGGTCGGTTCGTGGACGTCTCCATGCTGGACGGCGTGGTGTCCTGGCTCTCCGTCCAAGTGGGTGCACTTCTGGCCACCGGCGAGGTCCCCGGACCCGGCTCCGCGCCCCTCACCGGCGCTCTGGCGTGCTACCGAATCTACCGAGCGGGAGACGGTCGCCACCTGACGGTCGGAGCCCTCGAGCCGCAGTTCTGGCGTGCCCTCTGCGAGACCCTGGGGTGTCTGGACCTGGTGGACGACCAGTACGGGCCCCCGGACAGGCAGGCGGAGATGGTGGATCGGATCCAGGAGATCTTCCTGCGGCGCGGCCGTGACGAATGGCTCCGCGTCCTCGGTGATCAAGCGGTCTGCGTAGGGCCGGTGAACGACCTGGCCGAGGCCCTGGCCGACCCTCAGATCCGGCACCGGGGAATGGTGGCCGAGGTGGAAGGTGCGCCCGTCGGTCCGGGATCCCCCCTCAAACTGGCTGGCCGGTCGCGTGGACCCCTGCGTCCGGCGCCGTCATTCGGGGAGCACACCGCAGAGATCCTGGCCACCGTGGGAGTGGGGAAAGAGGAGCTGGCCGATCTCGGGGCCCGGGGGGTGGTGTGACACCGTGGTCGAGAGCGCCTCGCCAGCCCGGGCCACGGTCCTGGCGGACCCGGCACCGGAAGCTCCCAGAGTGCTGGTTGTCACCAACGACTTTCCGCCGCGGGTCGGGGGGGTGCAGCAGTACGTGAGGAGCCTCGTCCAGAACCTCCCTCCGGAAGGGGTCGCCGTCCTCGCTCCGAATTGGCCTGGCTGGCGAGAACACGATGCCGCTCACCCCTTTTCCGTCCACCGGTGGCCGTCCACGTTCATGTGGCCGACGGGAGAGCTCCTTCGGAGGATCGTATCCACCGCGAAGGAGCACCATTCCGAGGTGGTCCTGTTCGGCCACGGCTTCCCATTGGCCCTGCTCGGTCCGGCCCTGGCCGATCGGGGGATCCCCTATGTCGTCCTGACCCACGGCGCGGAGGTCTGGCTGGGCAGGATCCCCGGCGTGTCGGCGGCCATGCGGCGGGCCTTGGCTCGAGCGAGAGAGGTGACGGCGATCAGCCGTTACACGGCAGGCAGGCTCCGGCAGCTCGTCCCACCGGAGGTGCCGTTGAGCGTGGTTCCACCCGGACTGGACGAGCGGCGTTTCTCTCCGGACGTGGACGGCACCGCCGTGACGGCACGTCACGGCCTCGAGGGAACGAAGGTCGTCCTCTGCGCCTCCCGCCTGGTCCCCCGGAAGGGCCAGGATGTGCTGATCTCGGGGATGGAGCTGGTACGGGAGCTGGTTTCCGACGCTGCGCTGCTCCTCGTGGGCGAGGGACCGTATCGTTCGCGGCTGGAGGACCTCGCCCGGGCAGGACCCCCGGGGGGCGTGATCTTCGCCGGTCAGGTGCCGGACCCGGACCTCCCCTCGTACTACGAGGCCTCCGACGTGTTCGCCATGCCGTGCCGCTCGCGGTGGGGAGGACTGGAGGTCGAAGGGTTCGGGATCGTGTTCCTGGAGGCCGCTGCCGCGGGGAAGTCGGTGGTAGCCGGTCGGTCCGGGGGGGCCGAGGAGGCCGTGGTCGACCAGGAGACCGGGTTGCTGGTGGAGGGGAGGGAGCCCAAGGCCGTGGCCCTGGCGATCGCCTCGCTGCTCCGGGCTCCTGAAGTCGCGAGCCGCATGGGGCAGGCGGGGCGCCTGCGCGTGGAGCACGGGTTCACCTGGAAGCATCAGACGAAGCGCCTGGTGGACATCCTGCGCAGAGCCCTCAGATAGCCGGGTCCGGGCGGACCGCAGCGATCCCGGCCGTCGACAACAGGCGTTCGACGGTTCGTTCCCACGTCCATTCGCGGGCCACGAACCCCCTCACGCCCAGTCTGAGCTCCTCGCCTTCGTCCCCGGGAAGCCCCAGGAGGCGATCCAGGCCGGCGGCGATCCGGCCGATGGCCCCAGCCCCTGGTTCGAAGGTGAACAGGCCGGGGCGGTCCACGGCATCCTCGAGGGCGGCGCCGACCTCCGCCAGTCCTGAGTGCCGGGCCACCAGCGGGAGAGCCCCGGCGGCGGCTCCCTCCGCCGCGACCATGCCGAACGCCTCGTCGAGCACGGACGGCACGACCAGGACATCGAGGGCGGCCAGCGCCCCCGGAGCGTACCTGTGATCCAGGCGGCCGGTGAACGTGACTCGGGAGGCCAGGCCTCCGGCGAGGGCAGACACTCTCGGGGGCAGATCCGGCCTGAGGTGAGAGGCATGGGTGAGCCAGGCCAAGCCGACCTCGTCGGACCGGTCCAAACAGTCGAGGAAGGCGGCCAGCCATTCCCTGAAGAGCCCGAACCCGATCACCATCGCCCTGGCGTCCACGTCCAGGAGCGGCAGAGCCGCCAGGAACAGCTCCACCCCCTTCTGCGGGATGAGCTTTCCGAGATACCCCACGAGCGGGCCTTCGTACGCCGCCAGTGCCAGCAACCGTTCGGCCGCCCCCGGATCCGGAACCGATTGGTCGTACCGGTGCGCCAGGTCGTGCAGGACCCGAGCCTCCCGGCGCTCGACGGCTTCGCCCACGACTTCATCCAGGTCGGAAGGCCGTCCCCGGATGGTGTCGGGGTCGGTCTGGAGCAGGGCTGCCGTTTGCTCCAGCGCTGCTCGACCGGGGACGGGCCGGAACACGTCCACATCGACGCCTGGTGCGATCACTCTGGTCTTGCCCGCGACCGATGGAATGAGCCGCACGGTCCGGGTGAGGACGTCCTGGGTCGCTCCGCCCACTACCCCTGCCGCGTCCAACCCCTCTCGGGCGAGCCTGCGGTATCGGGATTGCAACCGGATGGCGTATTCCAGGTCGCTGCCGTGGATCTTGGCCGTGAACGAGCCGGGACCGAGCGCCCTGGCCGCGATCACTGCCCCGGGGATAGCGTGCCCGGCGATCACCACGTCGGGGTGGAACCAGGAGGCCGCGGCGCGAAGGGCGACGACGTTGCGCCCCAGATAGCCCGACAGCTCTGGTTCGCTCAGGTCGGGGAAGCGCTTGACGTCGAACCCTTCGTACTCGTCGACCACGAACACGGGCAGCAGCGTTCCGATGTCTGGACGAAGCAGGACGCCTCGGCCAGGCCGATGGGGTCGAGGAAGCGGCGTGAGCGCGGAGACCCCCTCGGGACCCACCGTACCCCACGCGTCGAGGAAGTCGTAGCGGTCGGCGTGCCGCTCTTGGCAGATGAGCAGCACATCGTGACCCCATCGCCGGAGGACGCCGGCCACCCTGGCCGTGTACACGTTCGAGCCCGAGCCCTCCAGCAGCCAGCCGTGCCACAGCAGCACCCGCATGGAGGCGGAGTGTAAGCCCCCGGGCTGGGGGCCAGAGACGACTTCTCCTGGATTCGTCGAGCTCCCGGACGGGAGCGACGAGGTCGGGGCTGCGGAACTCGAGTCCGCGGGAATCCCGCCAGACGCCGAGCGCCTCCTCGTCAAGACGCCGAACTCGGGGACTGGCGGGCGGCGATGGCGCTCCCGCCCGGCGTTCGTCAGGCTGCCTGACTGATTCGAAGACGGGCGCTCAGGCAGAAGCAGCCATCCGACCCAGGGCCTTCGGCAGCTCCGAGAGATGCACGATCATGGCGTCCGGCGCGTATTCGGGATCGTCTTCTTGCCGGAACTGCCGCGTGAGGACAGATCGCATCCCCACAGCCTGAGCTCCGCTCACGTCGTCGTACAGGCGATCGCCGACGAACACGGTCTCCGGTGGTTCGACCCCCAAGCGGTCGAGGGCCTCCTGGAAGATACGGGGATCCGGCTTGCGCACCCCCACCTCGCTGGAGAACACCGTCGCGTCGAGGTACTGGGCCAGGCCCATGCGCTCGAGGTCGGCCCGCATGAGGTCGGGCCGCAAGGAGATATTCGACACGAGCCCCATGCGGTACCCCGCCCGGCGGAGCTCGTCCAGAGCCGCCAGCACTTCGGGTTCAACGGTTATCGAGTTGGAATACGCCGAATGGTCCAGGGCCACGATGTGTTCGATGACGTCGTCGGGAAGGTCGAAACCGATGCCGGACAGCGCTTGCCGGAACATCTCGGCCTGGGCCACCTCCTCCATCCGGCGCTGCTCGTACGACTCGGCGACCAGTCGGTCCACCCCGCCGGCGACCCGCTCGACCAGGTCGAGCAGCTCCGGAACCTCCATGTAGGCGACCGCCTCGATCCGAGCGCGGATCTGCTCGTAGGCCGCGTGGAGGGCCTCCTGCGTTCGCTGGAAATCGACGAGTGTGTGGCCGAAGTCGAACAGGACGGCCCGGACGGGTTGCATGAGCCCGGATGCTACATTCCGGGCAAAGAGGATGAAGAGGATGGCGGAGCAGACCGAAGGGCAGATCCAGATCCATGCCTCGCCCGAAGTCGTTCTGGCGGTGATCAGCGACTACGAGGCCTATCCGGAGTGGGCCGAGGCGATCAAGAAGGCGGTGGTGAAGAAGACGGACTCGAAAGGCCGCCCTGCCGAGGTCACCTTCGAGGTGAGTCAAATGGGCGTGGGGGCCACGTACACCCTGGCCTACAGGTACAAGGCGAAGGACGGGGGAGTGTCATGGACGACCACGTCCGCCTCCGGTGCGGTCAAGGACATCATGGGCGAATACGTGTTGGAGGGATCGAGCGAAGGCACCAAAGTCACCTACCGGACGACCATCGAGCTCGCCATCCCCATGATGGGCTTCATGAAGCGCCAGGCGGAGAAGATGATCATCGGAACCGCCCTCGGCGGGCTGAAGAAACGCGTGGAGAGCGGCTGATCCGGTTCGGGGTCAGCCGTCAGCCGCGAATTCGATCCGGTATCGCGCCTCGATGAGACAGCCTCGGCGCGGTCCGGGTACCCTAGCGTCCAGGTGCGGATCCTCCTGTTCACTGGCAAGGGTGGAGTCGGCAAGACCACGGTGGCGGCGGCCACGGCGGTGCGAGCAGCGGCGGCCGGCAACCGGACCCTCATCATGA
>DASWCX010000196.1:0-13105 GCA_036395815.1 Actinomycetota bacterium
CGGCGTGCAGGAGGTCCGAAGGCCCCGAAGCTCGATCCTTCTGGACACTCGAAGCGAGCGCCTGGGGCTCCCCCCCAATCGTCACTGGGAAGAAGGGCTGGCCTGGTACCTCGAGAATCGCCCCGCGGGAGCGGCCCTCGCCGCGGCTGGAGCGGGGTCCGTCAAGGGCTGACCGATCGCGATTCTCCGCCGAGCGAATGAGGGACAGGGCTTTAGGGTGAACGGAGCGCGATGATCCGGGCTCTCCGACCGGTTGTTTCGTGCTTGCTTCCATTGCTCGTGCTTGTTCCGGCGAATTCGGCGAGTGCATCTTTCCGGTCACCGGATGCCGCGATCAAAGTCAACCGCAAGGTGGGGCCTCCCACCTCCTCCACCTTGGTCCACGGGCGGGGGTTCCGCCCCACCGAGATCGTGGATCTCACCTTCGACGCCGATGCCCTGGGCTCCGCCACCACTGACCCCTCAGGGGCGTTCCAGACCAGGATCCAGATTCCGGCCTCGGCCCTTCCCGGGCTCCATGAGGTTCAGGCCACCGGGGAGAGCTCCAGGCTGACCGCTCAGGCTCCGTTCATCGTGAACACCGACTGGGCCATGTTCCACTTCGGGCCGGCCCGGACCGGCTTCAATCCTGTCGAGAACGTCCTTGATCCGTCGAACGTCTCTGGGCTACACAAGGCCTGGAAGTTCCATGCCGTCGAATACGATGCCTCCGTGGCTGTGGTCGACGGTGTGGTCTATGTCGCTGGTACGGCCCTGGACGCGCTGGATGCCCGGACCGGAGCGACAGTGTGGAGTGTTGACTTCGGCGACTTGAACTATACGGTTTCATCCCCCGCTGTGGCCTACGGGATCGTCTACGTTTGCTTACCAGTCGGCGTCTTTGCCCTCAACGCGGAAACCGGGGCTCAGGTGTGGGCGTTCTCCACGGACAACCGAATAGACGCCTCTCCTGCTGTGGCGGACGGGGTAGTGTACGTCCCCTCGTTCGATGGAAATCTGTACGCCCTCGACGCGGCCACTGGGACCCCCCAATGGACCCTGCGGACCGGCGCCTTCGAGCTTTCCAATCCAGCTGTGGCGAACGGGGTGGTGTACTGGGGCTCGGCCAACGGGACCCTTTATGCCCTGGACGGGGCCACCGGGGCCACACTGTGGACCGCTCGCGTCCCCGTGGCCGGGCTGGCGGGGCCCGCGGTCTCACACGGGGTAGTGTACGTGGAGGGAGCGGACGGGACCATCTACGCCCTGGACGCCGCCACCGGCCACAAGCGGTGGGCCTTCCCCACCCCCGGGGTCATCGAGGCCTCCCCGGCCGTGGCGAACGGGGTGGTGTACGCGGCCGGGGGCTACGGGGACCGCACCTCGGTGTACGCCCTGGACGCGGACACCGGGGTCAAGCTGTGGACGGCCTCCGTGTTCCACAACCACCCCACGGCGTCTCCGGTGGTGGCCAACGGGGTGCTCTACGTGGCCTCGCCCAGCGGGCGGTTGGCCGCCCTGGACTCTGCCACCGGGGCCAAGCTCTGGCTGTTCCCGGCGGGGGGCGCCACCTACTCCTCCGTGGCGGTAGCCAACGGTATGGTGTACCTGGCATCCCAGAAGGGCGCCACCTTCGCCTTCGGACTGTAGGGTGCTCCCGACGCGATCGCTGTCCGCCGGATCACTGGCATCCTGCCTGTTGGCGGTGCTCGTTCTGGCGACCCCGGCCCAGGCCGCTTCGGCCGCCGTCGCCGGCGGGGCGCTCCGGCTCACTGGAACGGTGGGTCCACCGACGACCTCCACTCTGGCGGCAGGCCGGGGGTTCGGACCCTCGAAGACCGTCGATCTCACCTTCGACCAGGCACCAACAGGGAGCGCCACCACCGACCCCTCCGGGGCCTTCCAGACCAGGGTGAAGATTCCGGCCACCGCTCTTCCCGGACAGCACGAGATCACGGCGACCGGGGAGAGCTCGGGGCTCAGTGCCGGGGCCAGCTTCCTGGTGCGGACCGACTGGCCCATGTTCCACGGCGGGCCGGCACGGACCGGGTTCGACCCCTACGAGAACATCCTCGACCCCTCCACCGTCTCCGGCCTCCACGTGGCCTGGAAGTTCCACGACGCCCTGGACGCCTCTCCCGCGGTGGCCGACGGCCGGGTCTACGTGCAGGGATTCGACCTCGAGGCCCTCGACGCCCGGACCGGCGCCGCGATCTGGCGGATCGACCTCGGCAGCGACTTCACCGTCTCCTCGCCGGCGGTCGCCTACGGGATGGTGTACGTGGGGGTGGCGGGTGATATTTGGGCCCTGGACGCTGCCACCGGCCAGCAGGTGTGGACCTTCTCTACCGGCAACGCCGTGGACGCCTCCCCGGCCGTGGCTGACGGGACGGTCTACATCCCGTCACTTGACGGCAACCTCTATGCCCTGGACGTTGCCACCGGGAGTCTGCGGTGGAGGCATCACACCGGAGCCTACGAGCGGGCCAACCCGGCGGTGGCCGACGGGGTGGTGTACTGGGGATCGGCCGACGGGAACCTGTACGCCCTGGACGAGGCCACCGGGGCCACCCTTTGGACGGCCCGCATGCTTATCTACGAGTTCGTGAGCCCCGCGGTGGTGGACGGAGTGGTGTACGTGGGGGCCGCCGACGGCAGGATCTACGCCCTGGACGCCACCACGGGGCACGAGCTCTGGAGGTTCCCCACCCCCGCCGGGATCCTGGCCTCACCGGCTGTGGCCGACGGGGTGGTGTACGTCTCCTCGGGCCAGGGGGACCTCACCGGGCTGTACGCCCTGGACGCGCAGACCGGGGCCGAGCTGTGGACCTCCGCTCCGTTCGGGAACCACTTCACGGCCTCCCCGGCCGTGGCCGACGGGGTGGTGTACGTGGCCTCCCCCAGCGGCCGGCTGGCCGCCCTGGACGCTACTTCGGGGGACCTGCTCTGGATGTTCCCGGCGTCGGGGGCCACCTTCTCCTCGGTGGCCGTGGCAAACGGGAAGGTCTACCTGGCCTCGCAGAAGCGCACGACCTTCGCCTTCGGGCTGTAGTCGACAGCCGTCGGGAATGCGTTTGCGCAGGTCGCCGCGTTGACGCCCGGGGGTGCGGTCTGTAGGATTTCCTCCTGCGGCTCGATAAGGCCGAGCCGTGTCATGCGTTGCCTGAAGAGCCCCAAGGGAACGACGATCCGGTCTTCCCTGGGCCGGGCCTCGGTCCGGTTCTTGTCGGACTCACCAAGAGGGCGAACGGCGAGAGATACGAGAGTGCAGACGAGAGAGCTATGCCAACGGTCCAGCAACTGGTCAAGAGCGGGCGCGAGCGCCCGCACGCGAAGACGAAGAGCCCGGCGCTTCGGGGGTCTCCCCAGCGCCGTGGTGTCTGCACGCGCGTCTTCACCATCACCCCGAAGAAGCCCAACTCCGCGCTCCGCAAGGTGGCCCGGGTCCGTCTGACCACGGGCATCGAGGTCACCGCCTACATCCCCGGGATCGGCCACAACCTCCAGGAGCACTCCATCGTGCTCGTTCGGGGAGGACGGGTGAAGGACCTCCCGGGCGTCCGGTACAAGATCGTCCGGGGCACGCTCGACACCGCCGGGGTCCGCGACCGGAAGAAGGCCCGCTCGCGCTACGGCGCCAAGGCGAGCTCGTAGGGGGTGGGCGATGCCACGAAAGGGACCCGCGGTCAAGCGCGAGATCGAGCCTGACCCGATCTATCAGAACCAGCTGGTCACGCAGCTCATCAACAAGGTGCTGCTGTCCGGCAAGCGTTCGCTGGCGGAGCGGATCGTCTACAAGGCGCTGGAGGACATCAGCGAGCGGACCTCCAACGACCCGGTGATCACGCTCAAGAGGGCCGTGGAGAACGTCCGGCCGCTGCTCGAGGTGAAGTCCCGGCGAGTGGGCGGGGCCTCCTATCAGGTCCCGGTCGAGGTCAGGCCGAACCGGGGGACCACCCTGGCGCTCCGGTGGCTGGTGAACTACTCCCGGGCCCGGCGAGAGCACTCCATGGCCGAGCGGCTGGTGGGGGAGATCATGGACGCGTCGAACGGGCAGGGCTCGTCGGTCAAGCGGCGCGAGGACATGCACAAGATGGCGGACGCGAACAAGGCGTTCGCGCACTACAGATGGTGAATCGGTGATGGCGACGGCGGCGAGGGATCTGAAAGTGGCGCAGGCGGCACGCGAGACGGTGAGGCGGACCGGAGGGGCGAAGGGCCTCGTCATCCGGGAATACCCGCTCGCCCGGACCCGGAACATCGGGATCATGGCGCACATCGACGCGGGCAAGACCACGACCACCGAGCGGATCCTCTACTACACGGGCAAGTCCTACAAGGTCGGCGAGGTCCACGAGGGCACGGCCCAGATGGACTGGATGGTCCAGGAGCGGGAGCGCGGCATCACCATCACCAGCGCCGCCACCACCTGCATGTGGAAGGACCACTGGATCAACATCATCGACACCCCGGGCCACGTGGACTTCACGGTGGAGGTCGAACGAAGCCTCCGCGTGCTGGACGGGGCCGTGGCGGTGTTCGACGGCGTGGCCGGCGTGGAGCCGCAGTCGGAGACCGTGTGGCGCCAGGCTGACCGGTACCGGGTTCCCCGGATCTGCTTCGTCAACAAGATGGACCGCACCGGCGCGGACTTCGAGCGCACGGTGGAGATGATCGAGGACCGCCTGCACGCCGTGCCCCTGGTGGTCCAGCTCCCCTGGGGCCTGGAGCAGTCCTTCGTCGGGGTCGTCGACCTGGTGGAGATGAAGGCCCTCCGGTGGACGTCGGAGATGGGCGAGGAATGGGAGACCGTGGAGATCCCGGCCGAGCTCCGTGCCCGAGCCGAGGAATGGCACCACCGGCTGTTCGAGCAGCTGGCGGACCACGACGAGTCGCTCATGGACAAGTACGTCCACGGCGACGAGCCGTCCACCGAAGAGCTGAAGCGGGCCCTGCGCCGGGCCACGCTGGCCGGAGAGGGAACGCCCGTGCTGTGCGGCTCGGCCTTCAAGAACAAGGCCATCCAGCCGCTGCTCGATGCCATCGTGGCCTACCTGCCGTCCCCGGTGGACGTGCCACCCATGCCCGGTCTGTCGCCCAAGGGCGACGAGGTGGCCAGGGAGGCCGGCGACGACCAGCCGTTCTCGGCCCTCGCGTTCAAGATCATGTCCGACCCGTACGTCGGGCGCTTGACCTACATCCGGGTCTACTCGGGCGTGCTCAGGGCCGGGGCCCACGTGGAGAACTCCACCAAGGGACGCAAGGAGCGGATCGGTCGCATCCTCCAGATGCACGCGAACCACCGTGAGGACAAGGAGGCCGCCTTCACCGGAGACATCGTGGCCATCGTGGGCCTCAAGCACACCACCACGGGGGACACGCTGGCCGACCCGTCGCAGCCCATCATCCTGGAGGCCATGACGTTCCCGACGCCGGTGGTGAGCGTGGCCATCGAGCCGAAGACGAAGGCCGACCAGGACAAGCTGACCATGGCGCTGGCCAAGCTCTCCGACGAGGACCCCACCTTCATCGTGAAGTTCAACGACGAGACGGCCCAGACCCTGATCTCGGGCATGGGCGAGCTGCACCTCGAGGTGCTGGTCGACCGGCTGACCCGCGAGTTCAACGTTGGGGCGAACGTGGGCAAGCCCCAGGTGGCCTATCGGGAGACCATCCGGAAGGCCGTGCACAAGGTGGTCGCCAAGTACATCCGCCAGACGGGTGGGCACGGGCAGTACGGCCACGTGGTCATCGACCTCGAGCCCACGGGCCCCGGCGGCGGCTACGAGTTCGTGAACAAGATCGTCGGCGGGACCATCCCCCGGGAGTACATCCCGGCCGTGGACGAGGGCATCCAGGAAGCGATGGAGTCGGGCGTCCTCGCAGGCTATCCGGTGGTGGACGTCCGGGCCACGCTGATCGACGGCAGCTACCACGAGGTGGACTCCTCGGAGATCGCGTTCAAGATCGCCGGCCAGATGGCGTTCCGGGACGGGGCCCGCAAGGCCGACCCGGTTCTGCTGGAGCCCATCATGGAGTTCGAGATCCTCACGCCCGAGGAGTTCATGGGCGACGTCATGGGCGACGTGACCGGGCGCCGCGGCCGGATCGAGCACATCGAGGAGCGGGCGGGGCAGCGTTCGATCCGGGTCACGGTGCCGCTGGCCGAGCTGTTCGGCTACGCCACCGACCTGCGGTCGAAAACCCAGGGCCGGGCGTCGCACACGCCGATGCAGCTGCATTCGTATCAGGAGGTGCCGGCCAACATCGCGAAGGAGATCGTCGCGAAGGTCCGGGGCGAATAAGGGTCGTCGGAAGGAGAGAGGGAATGCCGAAGGAGAGGTTCGAGCGCAACAAGCCGCACGTGAACATCGGGACGATCGGGCACATCGACCATGGCAAGACGACGCTCACGGCGGCCATCACCAAGGTGCTGGCCGAGAAGGGCCTGGCCGACTTCACGCCGTTCGACCAGATCGACAAGGCTCCCGAGGAGCGCGAGCGCGGCATCACCATCGCCATCGCGCACGTCGAGTACCAGACCGAGAAGCGGCACTACGCCCACGTGGACTGTCCGGGACACGCCGACTACATCAAGAACATGATCACCGGCGCGGCCCAGATGGACGGGGCCATCCTGGTGGTCTCGGCGGCCGACGGCCCCATGCCGCAGACCCGGGAGCACGTCCTGCTGGCCCGCCAGGTCGGCGTTCCCTACATCGTGGTGTTCCTGAACAAGGCCGACATGGTGGACGACCCCGAGCTGCTCGACCTGGTCGAGCTGGAGGTCCGGGAGCTGCTCACCTCCTACGAGTTCCCCGGCGACGACGTCCCGGTGGTGGTGGGTTCGGCCCTGAAGGCCCTCGAGGGCGACCCCGAGTGGATCGGGAAGATCAACGAGCTGCTCGACGCGTGCGACAACTTCATCCCCGAGCCCACCCGCGACGTGGACAGGCCGTTCCTCATGTCGATCGAGGACGTGTTCACCATCACCGGCCGGGGCACCGTGGTCACCGGCCGGGTGGAGCGCGGCAAGCTCAAGAAGATGGAGGAGGTCGAGATCGTCGGCATCCATCCCACGAAGAAGACGGTGGCGACCGACCTGGAGATGTTCCGCAAGCTGCTGGACGAGGTCCAGGCCGGCGACAACGTGGGCGTGCTGCTCCGCGGCATCGACAAGGACCAGGTCGAGCGGGGCCAGGTGCTGGCCAAGCCGGGCTCCATCACCCCGCACACGGACTTCGAGGCCCAGGTCTACGTGCTGTCGAAGGAAGAGGGCGGCCGGCACACCCCGTTCTTCAACGGGTACCGTCCGCAGTTCTACTTCCGGACCACGGACGTGACCGGGGCGGTGCACCTGGCCGAGGGGACCGAGATGGTCATGCCGGGCGACAACACCCAGATGACGGTCGAGTTGGGGGCCCCCATCGCCATGGAGGAGGGGCTCCGGTTCGCCATTCGCGAGGGCGGCCGCACCGTGGGCGCCGGAGCGGTCTCGAAGATCAACAAATGAGCTGCTACACCCGCCACCTCGGGGACCTGCTTCCCGCGAACCCCTCGTGGGACGACAGGCGCGCGCTCGACGCCCGGATCAGGGCCGACCTCGGCATGGCCGAGGCCGACTGTCCGGAGGTGTGGGCGGCGTTCAAGGCGGCGAGCGGCCACGGGCGACGGCCCGGCGTGGACGGCGCCGCCCGCGACCTCGGCCTCGGCCGGGAAGGCGGGGAGTGATGGCGGCGCCTCGGATCCGGATCAAGCTGCGGGCCTACGACTACGAGATCCTGGACCAGGCGGCCCGGGACATCGTCGATCACGTGACCCGGACCGGGGCCCGCGTGGTGGGACCGGTGCCCCTCCCGACCGAGCGTGCGCTGTACACGGTGATCCGGTCGCCCCACAAGGACAAGGACAGCCGGGAGCACTTCCAGATGCTCACCCACAAGCGGCTGATCGACATCATGGACGCCACGTCGAAGACGGTCCAGGAGCTCCAGCGCCTGAACCTGTCGGCCGGCGTGGACATCGAGATCAAGCTGTAGCCATGGCCGCGACGAAGGGGATCCTCGGGACCAAGCTCGGGATGACGCAGATCTTCACCGACGACTCCCGCGCGGTGCCGGTGACGGTCATCCAGGCCGGCCCCTGCTTCGTCACCCAGGTCAAGACCAACGAGCGGGACGGCTACCAGGCCGTGCAGCTCGCCTTCGCGGAAGCTCGCCGGGGGAAGACCAGCAAGCCCCTGGCCGGTCACTTCGAGGCCGCCGACGTGAAGCCCCAGCGCCACCTGGTGGAGCTCCGGACCGACGACGCTGGGAGCTACTCGGCGGGCCAGTCGATCACCGTGGACATCTTCAAGCCGGGCGATCGCACCGACGTGGTCGGCGTGTCCAGGGGCAAGGGGTTCGCCGGGACCATGAAGCGGCATGGATTCTCCGGGCTCGGGGCGTCCCACGGGACAGAGCGGAAGCACCGCTCGCCCGGCTCGATCGGGGCCTGCGCCACGCCGTCCCGCGTGTTCAAGGGCACCAGGATGGCCGGCCAGATGGGCCACGAGCGGGTGACGGTGCTCAACCTCGAGGTGGTGCTGGCCGACCTCGAGCGCAACCTGCTGCTGATCCGGGGAGCCGTTCCAGGGCCGGCCGGAGGCCTGGTCATGGTGCGGTCCAGCGTGAAGGACAACGCTGGCGCGGGGAGGACGGACTGATGCCCAGCGTGGAGGTCCGCGACGCCCAGGGGGAAGTGCTCGGGCAACGAGAGCTTCCCGAGGAACTGTTCGGGGGGCAGGTGAACGTGGCCGTGATGCACCAGGTCGTGGTGGCCGGGGCCGCGGCGCAGCGAGCCGGCACCCACTCCACGAAGACCCGGGGCGAGGTCTCGGGCGGCGGCGTGAAGCCGTGGCGCCAGAAGGGCACGGGCCGGGCGCGGCAGGGTTCGATCCGGTCGCCGCACTGGGCCGGGGGAGGGGTGGCCCACGGACCGAAGCCTCGCGACTACGCCATGCGGGTGAACAAGAAGATGAAGCGGGCCGCCCTGCGGTCGGCCCTGGCCGACGCGGCGGCCTCCGGCAAGCTCGCCGTGGTGGAGGGGCTGACGTTCGACGGTCCCCGCACAAGGGACGCCGTGGGCGTCCTTCGCGCCCTGGACCTCCGGGGCAGGGTGCTGGTGGTGCTGTCCGAGCCCGACGAGGCCGTGGAGAAGTCGTTCCGCAACCTCCCCGAGGTCAAGATCGTCTACCCGGGCAACCTCTCCACGTACGACCTCCTGGCGGCCGACCGGGTCCTGTTCACCTCCGCTTCGCTCGACCTGCTCACCGGCGAATCCTCCTCGCTGGAGCGCCCGAAGGAGGCCGGGGAGGAGCGGGCCGAGCCCGAAGCCCAGACCGAGCCCGAGGCCGAAATGGAGGCCGAGACCGAGGCTGAGGGGGAAGAAGGATGAAGAGCCCCCGCGACGTGGTCATCCGCCCGGTGGTCTCCGAGAAGTCCTACGGGGGGCTCGAGATCAACACCTACACCTTCCTGGTGGCGCCCGACGCCAACAAGACCGAGATCAAGGAAGCGATCCAGCAGATCTGGAACGTGCGGGTCCTGAACGTGAACACGATGAACCGGAAGGGGAAGGTCAAGCGGACCCGGCTCGGCTCGGGCAAGCGGCCCGACCAGAAACGAGCCGTGGTGAAGCTCGCCGCCGGCGACTCGATCGAGATCTTCGAAGCGAAGGGGCCGTAGCCATGCCGGTTCGCAAGTACAAGCCGACCACGCCGGGCCGACGCGGGTCGAGCGTCTCCGACTTCTCGGAGATCACCCGCGACAGGCCGGAGAAGTCCCTCACCGGCAAGCTCCCGAAGAAGGCGGGCCGCAACGCGTACGGTCGCATCACCGCCCGCCACCAGGGAGGCGGCCACAAGCGCCAGTACCGGGTGATCGACTTCAAGCGGGACAAGGACGGGGTCCCGGCGAAGGTGGCCCACATCGAGTACGACCCCAACCGGAGCGCGCGGATCGCCCTGCTGCACTACGCCGACGGCGAGAAGCGCTACATCCTGGCGGCCCAGGGCGTGACCGTGGGCGACCGGCTGATGTCGGGCTCCGGGTCGGAGATCCGCCCGGGGAACGCGCTGCCGCTGGCCAACATCCCCGTGGGCACCACGGTGCACGCGGTCGAGCTCAAGTCCGGGGCCGGCGCGAAGATGGCCCGTTCGGCCGGGACCGGGGTGCAGCTCGTGGCGAAGGAGGGCGGGTTCGCCACCCTGCGGCTGCCTTCCGGTGAGATGCGGCTGGTCGAGAGCTCGTGCCGGGCCACGGTGGGCGTCGTGGGGAACCCCGAGCACGAGCTTGTATCCTGGGGGAAGGCCGGTCGCAGCCGCTGGAAGGGAACGCGGCCCAGCGTGCGCGGCGTGGCCATGAACCCCGTCGACCATCCGCTGGGTGGAGGCGAGGGCAAGTCCAGCGGGGGACGCCATCCGACCAGCCCCTGGGGCAAGAAGGAAGGCCGGACCCGCAAGCCAAAGCCGTCGGACAAGCTGATCCTGCGCCGGCGCGGGAAGGGAAGGGGATAGGCGGTGCCTCGTTCGATCAAGAAGGGACCGTTCGTCGACGACCACCTGATGTCCAAGGTGGTCGAGATGAATCGCCGCGGGGAGAAGCGGGTGATCAAGACCTGGTCGCGCCGGTCGACCATCGTGCCCGAGATGGTGGGACACACCATCGCGGTTCACGACGGTCGCAAGCACGTGCCGGTGTTCATCTCCGAGTCGATGGTGGGCCACAAGCTAGGCGAGTTCGCCGTCACCCGGACCTTCCGGACCCACGGACATCACACGGAACGCAGCACGGCGCTGAAGTAGAGGAAGCAGAGGGAGCGCATTGGAGGCCAGGGCCACGGCGAAGTACGTTCGGATAGCGCCCAGGAAGCTGAGGCGGTCGGTCGACCTCATCCGAGGCCGGCACGTCGACGACGCCCGGCGGGTCCTTGCCCTGACCATGCTGGGGCCGAACCGCACGCTGGCCAAGGTCCTCGAGTCGGCGGTGGCGAACGCGGAGCAGAAGCAGGCCATCCCGGAGAACCTGGTGGTCTCGCGGGCGTGGGTGGACGAGGGACCGACGCTTCGCCGGTTCCGCCCCAGGGCCCAGGGGCGCGCCACGCGGATCCGGCGGCGAACCAGCCACGTGACCGTCGTGGTCGAGGCCACGGGAGTAGAGGTGAGCGGTGGGACACAAGGTTAATCCGTACGGATTCCGGCTCGGGGTCATCTACCCGTGGAAGTCGAAGTGGTACGCGCGCAAGGACTACGCGCAGTCGCTCCACGAGGACGTGAAGATCCGGAGCTACATCAAGCAGAAGCTCACCCGGGCGGGCATCTCGAACGTGGACATCGAACGCAAGGGCGACCAGATCCAGGTGTTCATCCGGACGGCCCGCCCCGGCATCGTGATCGGCCGCAAGGGCGCCGAGGTCGACCGGATCCGCAAGGACATCGAGAAGATGACCGGCAAGCGGGTCGACGTGAAGGTCGAGGACATGAACCAGTCCGCGAGCGAGCTGCGCCCGGAGACGGACGCCGCGCTGCTCGCCCAGAGCACCTCGGAGCAGCTGGTGGGACGGGTCTCGTTCCGCCGGGCCATGCGGCGAACGGTCCAGACCGCGATGAAGGCCGGCGCCCTCGGGGTCAGGGTGCAGTGCTCCGGGCGCCTGGGCGGCGCCGAGATGTCCCGTCGCGAGTGGTACCGGGAGGGCCGGGTGCCTCTTCACACCCTCAGGGCGAAGATCGACTACGGGACCTCCGAAGCGAAGACCACGTTCGGCGTGATCGGGGTCAAGGTCTGGGTCTATCACGGGGACGAGGTGCCCCAGCAGGAGAAGGAGACCCAGCTGGCCCGGGCCCGGGCCATGGCCGGGATGCCGGCCAGGGGCGCCGGGGGGGCCTCCACCGGCGCGCTGATCACCGACGTCCGGGAGGTGGAGGGCGTGCAGGTGCCGTCCGCGCCCCGGGAGTCCCGCGAGGAGCCTCGCCCGGCTGGACCGGGTCGCCGTCCCACCGGCCGCCCGGGAGCCGGCCGCCCCGGGGGCGGCGGGCGACCACGAGGAGGCCGTTCCTAGATGCTCCTTCCGAAGCGGGTCAAGCATCGCAAGCAGCACCGAGGCCGGATGCGGGGGCGGGCCAAGGGCGGCACCGAGGTGCACTTCGGCGACTTCGGGCTGCTCGCGCTGGAGCCCGGCTGGATCAGCAACCGGCAGATCGAGGCGGCCCGCGTGGCCATGACCCGGTACATCCGACGGGGCGGGAAGGTGTGGATCAACATCTTCCCCGACAAGCCCATCACCAAGAAGCCCGCGGAGACCCGCATGGGCTCGGGGAAGGGCAATCCCGAGGGGTGGGTGGCCGTGGTCAAGCCGGGCCGGGTCATGTTCGAGCTGTCGGGCGTGCCCGAGGCGACGGCGAAGGAGGCCATCCGCCGGGCCGCCCAGAAGCTCCCGATCAAGGCGAAGTTCATCACCCGCCTGGGAGGAGCCGAATGAGGGCGTCGGAGATCCGGGACCTCCCCGACGAAGAGCTGCTGGCTCGCCTGGAGTCGCAGAAGGAGGAGCTGTTCAACCTGCGGTTCCAGAGCGCCACCGGCCAGCTCGACAACCCGATGCGGGTCAAGCAGGTCCGGCACGACATCGCCCGCATCCTCACGGTCCTTCGGGACAGGGGAAGCGAGGAGGAGCTCGAGCTGCAGGTGGCCGCGGCCGACCGGCAGTCGCTCGAGGAGCGGCGCGAGGCCATCGCCAGCGGCGAGCTGAGGGGCCGCTCGCTGGCCGAGATGGCCGAGGAGACGATCATCGAGCACGAGGCGGCGGAGGGAGCGGAGGCCGTGCCTGAGGAGGAAGCGTGAGCGAGGCGGGAGCGACGGCGGAGCGTGGCCGGCGGAAGGTTCGGACCGGGGTGGTGGTTTCCGACAAGATGGACAAGACCGTCGTGGTCAGCATCTCGTCGTCGGTTCGTCATTCCCTGTACGGCAAGATCGTTCGCCGGTCGACCAAGCTGAAGGCGCACGACGAGCAGGGGCAGGCGCAGACGGGCGACATGGTCCGGATCATGGAGACCCGTCCCCTTTCGAAGACCAAGCGGTGGCGCGTGGTCGAA